>JBGQJJ010000029.1:0-15484 GCA_041498955.1 Terriglobia bacterium | reverse complement strand
TCGGTCCGCCCCCGCGCCAAACGTAAAGCCGTGGAATTGACGCGCGACAAGCTGATCGAAGCGGCCGGCGAGGTATTTGCCGAACGCGGCTATCGCGCCGCGACGATCCGCGAAATCTGCCGCCTTGCGGGGGCAAATGTCGCCGCGGTGAATTACACGTTCGGCGACAAGATGGGACTGTACACGGAAGTGTTAAGGCATTCCGTGCGGGCCGCCCGAACCGAGGCCATGACCGCCGCCCTGGATGCCAGCCGTACCCCCGAAGACATGATTCGCGGCGTGGTCCGGGCGCGGCTGATGAGCCTGTGCAAGGAAGCGCGGCCCGACCGGCAGATTCGCCTGGTGATGCACGAATTCTCACATCCTACCGCGGCCATGGGACGCGTGGTGGACGAAGGGATGCGGCCAATTTTTGAGCGGGTGCGCAAAGCGGTAGGCGACATCATTGGTTTGCCGGTCGAGCATGAAACGACGCTGCTCTCCGTGAACAGCATCGTTGGGCAAATCCTTTTCTACACGTTTTCCAAGCCGGTCCTCACGCGCTTACAGCCGGACCTGAAGCTCACGCCCGATCAACTGGACCGCATCGCGGACCACATCGCGGATTTTTCACTCGCGTATTTGAAGAAAGTGGGGCACGGAAAAGGCCATGGATGAATTGAAAACCAACACGATGACGCAAGCGCCGCCCGTCGCGGAGCAGCGCACTCCTCCGCCTCCCGCATTCGGCGCGCCGCCACTCGCGGAAAATAAAGCGCCGCGTTCGCGCGTTGCAAGGATCTTGCTCATCGCGGGCGTCGTCATCGTCGCGCTCTTGATCTGGAAGATATTTTTCGCCGCGCCGAGTCTGCCGGCCAGCATCATCGCTGTCAGCGGGCGCATTGAGGGCGACGATTCCGCGGTGGCGCCGAAAACGAGCGGAAAAATCCTCGAGGTCACCGTGCGCGAGGGCGACACCGTGACCGCAGGCCAGGTCATCGCGCGGCTCGACGACGCGCAGGTGCGCGCGCGCGAAGATTCGGCGCGGGCCGCGCTCCTGAACGCGCAGGCAAAATTGCAGGCCGCGCGCGGCCAAATCGCCGTCATGCAGGAACAGTTGCGGCAGAATCAAATGCAGACCGGCCAATCGGCCATGGATGCGCAGGGCCGCGTTCAGCAGGCGCAAGGGGACCTCACCGCCGCGGAGGCGGACCTGACGCAGCAACAAGCCGCGCTGCGCCTGGCTGAATTTAACCGCGATGCTTACATGAGGCTCGCCAAGACTGGCGCCGTTTCCGAACAGCAGGGTCTTCAAGCGGAAGTGCAAGCCGCCCAGGCATCCGCCGCGGTTGCGGCCGCACAGCGCCGGGTGGATTCGGCCCGCGGCGCGCTGACGATGGCGGAGGCGAACCTGGAAAATCCGAAAATTCGCGATTCGCAGGTAACTGGCACGGAACGGCAAATGTTCGCGCAGCAATCGACGATCGCCGCATCCAAGGCGGAGGCGGCGCAAGCGCAGGCGCAGCTCGCGCAGGCGGAGGCGGATCGGGCTGATTTGACCCTGCTCGCGCCGTTTTCCGGCACCGTGCTCACGCGCGCCGCCGAACCCGGGGAAGTGGTCCAGGCGGGAACCGCGATCGTGACGCTGCTCGATCTCTCCAAAGTGTATCTGCGCGGGTTTATTCCGGAAGGCGAAATTGGCGAAGTAAAAGTCGGCCAACCCGCGCATGTTTTTCTCGACTCGAATTCAAATCAACCGCT
The DNA here is from genome assembly GCA_041498955.1 of Terriglobia bacterium. Classification (GTDB taxonomy): domain Bacteria; phylum Acidobacteriota; class Terriglobia; order Acidiferrales; family UBA7541; genus Palsa-360. The sequence continues at coordinate 13,744 of JBGQJJ010000029.1, read as the reverse complement.
GGATGGATCCGTTCTGCGTATCGACCCGCAGGCCACCTTCACTCCAGAAAATACCTATTTTCGCGACGATCGCGTGAAACAGGTGGTGGGCGTCAAGGTGCAATTGTCACAGGGAATCGGCTTCGCAAAACCCGGCATGCCCGCGGACGGCGAAATCCTGACGAGCGGCAATGCGTGGCCGCCGCACAAACGAGCCGCGCAATGAATGCCGCCGCAACGGATCTCGAAAATCTCCGCGCGCGCGACGGCGCGGCTTCCGGAGCCGCCATTGAGGTTCGCAGTCTCAGGAAGCACTACGGCGCTCTTGAAGCCGTGCGCGGAATTTCCTTCGAGGTGCAGCGCGGGGAAATCTTCGGCCTGATCGGCGCCGACGGCGCTGGCAAAACCACCACATTTCAAATTCTCGCCGGAGTGATGGAAGCCACGGGCGGCACAGCGGAGATTTTCGGAAAGCCGGCGCGCGACGCGCGCTCGCGGACCGGATATCTCACGCAAACGTTCAGCCTCTATCCCGACCTGAGTGTGAACGAAAACATCCGTTACATCGGCGAATTGCGGCACGTTCCTCCCGCGGAAATCGGCGAGCGCGGCGCCCGCTATTTGAAAATGTTTGACATGGACCGCTTCTCCAGGCGGCTGGCGGCCCAGTTGAGCGGCGGCATGAAGCAGAAGCTGGCGCTGGTTTGCGCGCTCGTTTCCGAGCCGGATATCCTGCTCCTGGATGAGCCGACGACCGGCGTGGATCCCGTGTCGCGGCGGGAGTTTTGGGACACGCTCGCTCACCTTGCCGGGCAGGGTCTTACCGTGCTGATCGCCACGCCCTATCTGGATGAAGCGGAGCGGTGCCATCGCATCGCTTTGGTTCACCTCGGCGAGATCCTGCAAATCGGCATGCCGGACGAATTTCGCGAGAGCATGCATGCCAAGCGCATCGAATTGCGCGCGCCCGATCTTCGCAAGGCTCTCCAAGCAGTACGCAAAGTAAGCGGCCCCGGCAGCGACATCTTTGACGTGCAGCGCTTTGGAGATCGACTGGACTTGCTTTCGCATTCGCCCGAAGCGGCGCGGCGGAAGATGGAAGAAGTCCTGCAGGCGGAAGGAATCGCGGTGGATAGCGTGCGAGTGGATGACCCCACGCTGGAAAACACGTTTGTCGCGACGCTCCGTTCGCTCAGCCAGGAAATGAAGGACACGCCCTTCCCTGCGCGGCGCGACCACAGGAGTAAGCGCGGACAGATCGCGATCGGCGCGGAGCGTATCACGAAAAAATTCGGTTCCTTCACCGCGGTGCACGACGTCAGCCTGCAAGTGCGCTACGGCGAAATCTATGGATTACTGGGAGCCAACGGCGCGGGAAAAACAACGACGATCAAGATGCTGTGCGGTTTGCTGGAAGCCTCCACGGGAAACATGCAGCTTGCGGGCGAGCGCGGCGCGTTTCGCTCGACCGAAATCCGGCAACAGATCGGTTACATGTCGCAAAAGTTTTCGCTCTACGACGACCTGTCGATCGCGGAGAACCTGGATTTTTTCGGCGGCGTGTACGGCGTTCCCTCGGAAGAGCTCAAAGAGAAGGAACGCTGGGTGCTGGAATTCTCCGGACTCGAGGGCAAGGAAGATCAGGTCACCGGCAGTTTGCCGGGCGGCTGGAAGCAGCGCGTGGCGTTCGGCAGCGCGATCCTGCACGAGCCCGGCATCGTGTTTCTCGACGAGCCGACCTCCGGCGTCGATCCGTTGGCGCGCCGCGCCTTTTGGATGATGATCAACCGTCTCGCCGACGCGGGCACCGCCGTCCTGGTAACCACGCACTACCTCGAGGAAGCGGAACAATGCAACCGTCTTGGTTTCATGGTGGCGGGCGAACTGCTCGTGGAGGGAACGCCCAGCGAAATCAAAGCGCGGCAGCGCGGCCACCTGCTGGAATTCCGCGTGGACCAGCCGCAGCGGGCGGCCGATTTTTTGAAGTCTGAAACGCAGCACTGGCGGGTGGCGCTGTTTGGCAATCGGCTTCACATCATCACGGATGGCGAAGTCGATTCCGGCATTCGCGAGAACACGCAAAGGCTTGCAGCGGGAGGAGTCCAGGTGATCGAGGCGCGCGAAGGACGCCTCTCACTCGAAGATGTGTTCATCAGCGTTGTCGAGCAGGCCCGCGAGCACGGGAAAAGTGGCGCGGAGGGGTAAAGAGGCAATCATGCGGCGAATTTTCGCGCAAGCACAAAAAGAGCTGATGCAACTTCTTCGCGACCGCCTAGCGGTGATGCTGGCGCTCCTGCTCCCCGTGATTTTGCTGTTGCTGCAGACCACGGCTATCTCGCTGACCGTGAAGGATCTCCCCATCATCGTGCAGGACCTCGATCAGTCGCAGGCGTCCCAGAAATTGGTCGATGCCTTTCGCCAGTCGCTGAGTTTTCACGTCTCCTCGTGGCCCACCGACAAACAACCGGAGGAGGCCTTCGCTTCCAACAAAGCGCGTGGCGCGTTGATCATCCCGGGAGAATATGGGCGCAAGATCGCGCGCGGCGAAGACGCTACCGTGCAGATTCTGGTCGATGCTTCCGACGAGAATACGGCGCAAATTATCTCGGGCGATGCCGCGCAAATCGTTCGCGCGTACAACGCGGAAAACGCGGGAGCGACTCGCCCTCAGCCCGTCAACGCCGCGATCCGTTTGTGGTACAACCCGAGCCGTTCGTCGCAGAAGTTCTACGGCCCCGGGATTTACGTACTGGCCATGTCCCTTTTTCCGCCGCTGCTGGCGACACTGGCGATGTCCAAGGAAGGCGAGCAGAAAACGATTCTCCAGGTGTACGTGTCGAACATTTCCGCGCATGAATTTCTGCTTGGCAAGATCGCCGCGTTCATGATCGTGGCATCCGCGGAAGCCATCATCATGATGAGCATATTATTCATGGGTTTCGGGCTGCGCTTCGCCGGAGACCCGACGCCGTTTCTGGTCGCCACGATCCTGTACATGTTTACCGTGACAACTTTCGGAAACATGATCGGCGCGGCGATTCCGAGCCAGGTGGCCGCGATGCAAGCGGTTGCGCTTACCGGATTCCTGCTGGTGTACATGCTGTCCGGCTTGCTCTTTCCCGTACAAAATATCCCCGCTGGCATTCGCTGGATTTCCAACCTCGTCTGGGGGCGCTACTACATTGAAATCGTGCGCGACGCGCTGCTGGCGGGCGGAGGCTGGCCGTCGGTGTGGCTCAAGGTGCTCGCGATCGCCCTTACAGGCTCCATTTTTTACTTCATCGCGTGGCGCAACATGCGGCGCATGCAGTTGAAGGATTAAGGCATGAATATGATTCGAGGATTTCTCGGATACCGCATGCGGGCATTGATCCGCAAGGAGTTCAGCCAGATCTTGCGGGACCGGCGTCTCGCCATCTCCTTGATTCTGCCTCCCACGCTGCAATTGCTTCTTTTCGGATTCGCGCTCAACGCGACCGTCAGCAATCTCCGGCTCGGTGTTGTGGACGACAGCAGGACTCCCGAAAGCCGCGAGCTTGTCGCGATCATGACCCAAAGCAAAAGCTTCAAGGCCGCCGGCGCTTATATTGACATAAACGAAATGAGCAAGAAGATCGCGAACGGCAATCTGGATGCCGGACTGGTGATCCCGTACGACTACGCGCGCGATTTGCAGCGCGGCCGGCCCGCCACCGTGCAGGTGCTGCTGAACGCCATGAATTCCAATACGGCTACGATCGGCGAAGGATACGCGCAGGGCGTCATCGCGTCCTACAACCAAACGCTCGCGGGCGAGGGAATTCGCGCGCGGTTCCAGGAGATTGCCGCGCCGAACGTGAGCCGCCTCGGCAGGGTGTTGATCCATCCCGCGTACCTTTACAATCCGGGTCTCGAGCCCACGTGGTTTATCGTGACCGGCATTCTCGGCGTGCTGCTGATTCTGAACGGCTCGCTGATTTCCGCCGCGGCGATTGTGAAGGAACGCGAGGCCGGCACGCTCGAACAGTTGTTGATGTCGCCCGCTTCGACGACGCAGATCATCGTCGCGAAACTTTTCCCGCTCTTCGTGCTGCTGTGCATGATGGGCACGCTGGCGGTGGTGATCATGCGGGTCGTGTTTGGAATCCCCTTCCGCGGAAATGTTTTATTGGTGATCGCCGCCGCGGCCCTTTGTTTGTTGTGCGGAATCAGCATCGGTACGTTCATCGCCACGTTCACGAGGTCGGCGCGGCAGGCGCAGCTCACGCTCTTTTTCGTGAATCCTCCGCTGACGTCGCTCTCCGGGGCGTTCACGCCGGTGGAAGCGATGCCGAAATGGCTCCAGCCTCTCGCGCAATTCAATCCTATTCAACACTTCGGGATGATTTCGCGCGGCGCGATGTTGAAGGGCAGCGGGATCGAGACGTTATGGCCGAATTTCCTCGCGCTTTTGGCGTTCACCGTCGTGCTCGTTGCGCTGAGCATTTCGCGATTCAGAAAACAACTCAGCTAAGCCCGGCTCAAGGGAGTCTTATGTGCAATCAAACAGAAGCTCGATTTTTCTCAAGCCGTTTCTCGAATGTGGCCGGCAATCGCTTGGCTGGCCCGGTGCGGCTTTTCGCGGCGGCGCTGTTGTTCGCCGCGCCGGTCTTCGCGCAACTTGGTCCGCCGTCCGGACAATCGCAGGGCACGCAGGCCGTGCAACTTCCTCTCTCCGGGCGAACGGCTCAAACGAATGGCACAGTGAAGACTTCGGAGGCGCCCGCTCCGAGCACAACGGCCACGGTGAACACGCTGAGTCCAAGCGTGCAGGTGCAGGGCGCCTACGCCGGAAGCACGCCGGGTGTCGCGAACATGCCGTTCAACGGGAAGCTTGGCTTGCGCGAAGCGATTCAGCGCGGGCTGGCGTACAACCTCGGTGAAACCGGCGCGACCCAGGCTCTGCGGCAAGCGCAGGGACAAAGCAAAGTCGCGCTCAGCAGCTTATTGCCGAACCTGAACGGCACAATAAACGAAACTGTTCAAACCACCGATCTGAAGGTGTTCGGATTCCGATTCAGTTTTCCGGGCTTCGCGATTCCCACTGTGATCGGTCCATTTAACTACATGGATCTTCGCGCGCATCTTTCGCAGACTTTTCTGGACCTCACGGCGATCAATAACTACCGCGCCTCGCGCGATGTCGCGAATGCAAATCGTTATTCGGCGCAGGACGCGCGCGAACTGATTGTGCTGGCCGTCGGCGGCGCCTATCTGCAAACGATCGCGGCGAAGGCGCGAATGACTTCGGAAGAAGGGCAACTCCAAAGTGCGAATGCCGGATACGATCAGAGCAAGCAGCAGAATGAACAGGGGCTCATCGCCAAAGTGGACGCCGACCGCAGCGAGGTGCAGGCCCTGACGCACCAGCAGCGGCTGCTTTCGCTCAAGAACGATCTGGCCAAGCAAAAAATAAACCTCGCGCGAATGATCGGCCTTCCGGCGAACGATCATTACGACCTCACGGACGAAGTTCCGTTCTCGCCCGCCGCTCCGCTGGATGTCGAGCAAGCGCTCGCGCAAGCCTATCAGCAGCGCGCCGATTTGAAAGCCGCTGACGCTCAGGTACGAGCCGCCGAACGCGCTCACGCCGCCGCCCGCGCCGAGCGTTATCCCTCGCTCGGGGCCACCGCCGACTACGGCGGGATCGGCGTCAACCCCAGCCAATTGCAAACCACGTACACCGCCGCGGCCAGCCTGAAAATTCCAATCTGGCAAGGCGGCCGCGCCGAGGCCGACATTCAGCAGTCCGACGCCGCGCTCGCCCAGCGGCGCGCCGAGTACGAAGACCTGAAAGGGCAGATCGAGAGCGACGTCCGCAGCGCCTCTCTCGATTTGCTAGCCGCCGCCAGCCAGGTGGAAGTCGCGCAAAAAAATGTCGACGTCAACAAGGAAGCGCTCGAGCTGACGCGCCAAAAAAAGGAAGCGGGCGTCATCGACAACGTGACGTACGTGCAGGCGCAGGAACAGGTGACCAACGCCGAGTTTGACTATATCAACGGCGTCTTCGCCTACAACATCGCCAAGCTTAGCCTCGCCCGCGCCATGGGCCGCGCGGCAGACGCTTTCCCCGATATGTTCAAGGCTCCTTGAGACAAGACCACCAATGCCAGCACGCTCCTGATCCTAGCTTGTGCGGTGGACCTTCAACACATGAAGCGTGATGTCCACTGGCCGGAGCGCTTCCAACTCCATCTCGACATACTTCCCCTGGGTCACTTGTTTCAGGCTATAGATTGCCGGCTCGGTTTCGACACTTTCGTGGGCTGCGAGCGGTTTCAGAAATTCGCGCGCGTCGTCCACAGAAGGCTGTTCGCTGCTCTTCGGCCGCACAAGCGCCTCCACGACGTAGCTGCGGAGCAGTTTGGGCCAGTAGCGTTCAAACAAAGACGGCGAGGCGAATATATCGCTCCATGCTACTTCGCCGCCGTAGGCCACGACCACTCCCACCACGGATTCACCCTTCAGCTTTGCCGTGGCGCGTGCAAAGCGCCGTTGCACTTCGTCGGCAAACGTATCCGTGGGAACTCCCACTTGCGGAGACTTGTACAATTTCGCGTACGACTGAGTTGTCGCTTCGATCGCGATGACGCTCGACAACGCATCCGGCGTAACGGTAACGGATTGTGAGGTTTGGCCAGGCCTCCCTCCAATTGGCACCGGACCGGCGGCGGGCGATGACGCTGCTGCAGTTCCATTCCGCACTGCCGCCCAGACCTTATCTTGCTCTTTGGTGATCGCGGCCTGTTCGCGCACGCTGGGATGCACCATCAGCTTGCCCGCGGCGAATTGCACTCCGGACGACCACCGGCCCGCCTCGACGCAAAACACATCGAGCGGAAAAGGCGCAGCTCCCGGTGGCACGATTCGATCTTTGGAGATGATCCGGTCCTGCTTCCCGCCGCTCACGAGTTCTCCGGCGAGCAACAGCAATGGTTTCGAGCCGCGGTTGATCAGCACAAGTTGATTGACCGACGCCCCGCGCTGCTGGGGCATCGCGACGGGTTGCCCGTCCCGCGACCGGCGAATCATCTCGGCGCCGCCCTCCGATATGACGACCTCACCGGCCGACAAGCCCTCGTCCAGGGTGGCGAAGCTCGCCGTGTCGGCGGACTGCCGGCTCACGATGGGAAACACGCTCAGATTTTCGTATCGGATTGGATCGGCCAGCCGCCATTCGTTTGAACCGATCTTTCCACTTTTCTGGCCATCTTTTTGGGCTTTGTTGGCGCCCACGGCAAGCAAGCACAGGATCGCCAAGCTAGCCCCCTTCCATCCCCAGGAAAACCAATTCGATCTGTACATGGCAACCTCCTTGAACGCACTCGTAGTGTTGGACACCGCATCGCTGCAGCGGTTCCACAACCCTTGAACGATCGAGGTGGTTTTTCTTGCAGTCTACCCGGCTCCAGGACAGAAACTGGGCAAATGAATGAAATGCTGCTTAAGTTCTAAGATGCCGGTCGCCTTTACTTTGTTGCCCGAGCAACTGTATTCGAAACATTTCAGTGGTCCGGTGGGGACAAACACGCGGAACTAGCTGCTGGATCAGGATGACCGACAACGTGCAGTACGTGCAGGCGCAGGAGGAAGTAACGAACGCCGAGTCCGATTTCATCAACGGCGTGATCGCATTCAATATTGCGGAGCTAAGCCTCGCGCGCGCGATGGCCGCGCGGCGGATGCTCTGCCTGAAATATTCAAGGCCCCATAGATTTTTAACTGCGCCGTCCGATCCGCTTCCTGCCCCGGGCTATGTCCGTGGCTCGCAATATGGAGTTGACATCATATGTAGTGTGTGCCATATTATGAACGTGAAATGGGCCGTTGAGATGGCCGATGAGTTTAAACCCGAATTTGATTTGCTCGCCCAAGGTGTCCGCAATGAGGTTCTCGCTTTGGCCCGTGTGTTACAAGAATTTGGACCACAGTTAGGTCGGCCACGCGTTGACACTCTGAAAGGCTCCCGCCACGCCAATATGAAGGAATTGCGATTCAGCGCAGCAGATGGTGAATGGCGAGTGGCTTTCGCTTTTGACCCCATGCGGAAGGCGATTCTGCTCGTGGCTGGAGACAAAACCGGCGGGAGCGAAAAGCGCTTCTATCGCCAACTGATACGGAAGGCCGACAAGCGTTTTGACGCCCATCTTACCCGGATTGGAAGGGGGACGTAACCATGCCTGTGAACGTGAATGAAATAATTCGGAAACTGAGCCCAGCTGAGCGCAAGAAGGTAAAGGACCGCGCGACTGAGATAATCGCTGAGGAAATGAGCTTGCGCGACCTCCGGAAGGCCCGCAAGCTCACGCAGGCCCGTGTCGCAAAGGCGCTCGGGATCACCCAGGACAGCGTCTCGAGGCTTGAAAAACGCAGCGATCTGTTGCTTTCGACGCTGCGAAAAACCGTCAGGGCGATGGGCGGGGAGGTGCGCATCACCGCGGAATTTCCCAATCGTGCACCGGTCGTGTTGGCGGAACTATCTGGAGATGGTCGTCCGCGCAAGTCGTCACGTAATCATACAAACGGACGCGCGTAAGATTCTCTTCGTTTTACGGCACGACCGAATTCAGCCGCACGAATCAACTCTGACCGTCAGTCTTCCAAATCTTCCCGAAACACAGGCTGCGATGGGTCGAGAACGCCATCCATGACGTCGACGATCAGTCGCTCGTAGACGTTTGTCGCCTCTGGAAGTGACGGATAGCCGCGTTCCCAAACCACGACTCCGCTCGCCGAATAAATGAGCGTGAAAAATCGTCCCGAAGAATATTGCAGTTCGAGCAGCTTGCTGGGCATCTCGGGATCGCCTTCCTGTCCCAGGATGTCCATCAGCGCCACGGACCATTGCCTCCCTTTCGGGTCGGTTACGGCCTGGCGCTCGACGTACCGCCAGTTGTCCATGCTCCAGGTAGCCATAGCGATCTCTCTCCGTGTTGCGGTGGCGCGGGCTTCAGCCTGCGGGTTTTGGACCTTGCACGGACTAAACCCCGCAGGCTGAAGCCTGCGCCACTAAGTGCCGAGCAGCTCGGTAAGCGCTCTTGCAACCTGCGCCCCGGTGAATGGTTTTGGGATCAGCATGACATTCTTGGCGTCCCGGGCACTTAGACTCTTATCCGCCTCTTCGGGAGTATCACTGATGATGACGACAGGAAGCTCGGCGTGTTTCGGATCGTTGCGAACGGTGTCGAAGAGCGACTCGCTCATGTTGTACACCGAACAATCAAGCACCAGCGCGTCAGCGCGCTGCTCCACCAGCAAGTCGTTCACGGAGTCGGCAAAGCCGGAGGCGAAAACCTCGAAGCCGCGGTCACGCAAAGCGAACGACAATAGCTCGGCGATCTCCGGCGTGTCGTCGATGAGCAGGATGCGCGGCAAGCGAACGCTACTTCGTGGCGTAGTTGCCGGGCAATCTCGGCTTCTTGCCCGCGGACGGCTCCAGATCCAAAATCCAGACGCGGCCGCCCGCCGTATAGTAGGCGCGGTGGTCATTCTGGACGGCCGCGCCCCAGGCTTCGAGCGTGCGCATCGCGAAGGTGTAGCCCTCGAAATTATTCCGCGCGTGGCTGAACACTTCGTTCGTGTGCCAGTTGTCGTTGAGGATCGCGTCGCCGGCGTGCACGCGCGTGACGGTATAGTACTTGTCGAAGGCGGCCTCGGGCCGAACCTCGCGCGTCGCCCCGTGCTTCTTGCCTTCGCTTACGACATACAATTCCTGCACTTCTGCTGCGGCAGGGGGATTGGGAGTGTCGGCGCTCATACGGTCTCCGCCACGGTGGCCGCCGCTTCCGCGGCCCCCATGTTCACCAGATTTTTCGCATCCGTGGCCTTGATCAGGGCCTCGGGAAGAGGGACGCCCATCATTTGCCACTGCATGTTGGCGAACTTTTGCAGCGTGGCGATGTGCTCGGCGTGCAAGTGGCCGAAGCGGCCCTGCAACTTCAAGTATTCCGATACCGGCCGCATGCTTTGCGGGCGGAAACTGTAATCATAGGCGCGCTTGATGTTGTCCCATTCCCAGATCGGGTAAAGTCCGCATTCCACCACGAGCCGGCCGAGATCGATCGAGCGCGGCGTCTCGTACACGAAGCCCTTCTGGCAGGGAGTGTAGACCATCAGGAACGACGCGCCCTTGTGGTTCAGGCCCTTGCGCACCTTGTTCATGAGGTCGATCGGGTAACCCACGCTCGCGGTCGCCACATAGCAGTGGGGATGTCCGGCCGCCATCATGCGGGCCAGGTCCTTGGGGAACAGCGTCTTCGCCTCGGGAACTTTCGGGCCTGGAGGCGAGAACGTGGTCATGCCGCCGTAAGGCGTGCGCGATGACGCCTGAATTCCGGTGTTGGCGTACTGCTCGTTGTCATAGCAGATGATCAGGCAGTCGTGATTCCGGTAGAGCGCGCCTGAAATCGAGCCGATCCCGATGTCGGACGCGCTGCCGTCGCCCGCCTCGCAGATGATGTTTGGAAAGGCGCCCTTCCACTTGCCTTTGCGGATCATCGCTTCGTAGGCCGCGGCGATTCCCGCAGTGAAGCTGCCGGCGCTGCCGATCTGCGTGTGCGCCCACGGCACATTGTAGGGCGTGCACAAATACGAGCTGTTGGCGACGTACATGCACCCGGTCGGTCCGACCAGGATGGTGTTATCGCCCGACGCTTTGCTCGTCATCCGGTACTGAATGGAGGGTCCGCAACCGGCGCACGTGCGGTGGCCGGGGACGAAGGGCTCGGTTGACGGCAATTCAGGATTGTAGAAGCGCGCCCCTTGGTTCGGGCTGCCGAACATCGGCAATATCTGTCGCTCGATTTCAATGACTGCCATGTTAGATCCTCCGGATGGCGGCCCCAAAGCCTGGCACCACAACCATCATAGTGCAAGCCTTCAAGCCCGTCTCATCAATATTGACTGCTCCTCGAGACTGATTACTCCTCGAACCCAACCCAATGCGTACGCTTTTCGATGCTTCCGCGCTTCTGCGCTTCGAGCATCTTCTGAGTCATCCAGTAAAATTCCTTCAGGACGATAGCCTCGCCGCCCATTCCGGCCATGAACGAAACGACGAGTGGGCGCTTTTGACTTTCGTAAAGCGCTGCGCAGGCCTCCGCATAGAGCGAACCGCCGCTGCTCACGCTGCCCAGTCCCATGTTGGTCTCGATCACGCCGACCACTTTGAACTTGCTGAGAACTTCCTTCACGCGATCGGTCGGGTACGGCCGGATCGTGCGCAGCCGCACCATGCCGACCTTCGCGCCGCGATCGCGCATATGCTTGATGGCATAGCGCGCTGTCACACCGTGAGCGCCCTGCAAGAAAAAGACTACGTCGGCGTCATCGGTCATGAACTCTTCGACCCAGGGGTCATACTTCCGCCCGAAAATCTTTGCGAATTCGTCGTGCGCCTGCTCGATCACCGCCATCGACCCTTCCATGGCGCGGGCGCGCTCAAGCTGGAGCGGCGGGCCCTGCTCGGGCATGATTTGCGGGCCGTGCGACACCGGATGCCGCGGATCGAGCGGGTACGGATGCTTGTAGGGCGGCAGGAATTCCTTCACCTGCCCCGGATCCGGTAGATCAACATCGCACACAATATGGGAGACGAAAAAACCATCCTGGCAAACCATCTGCGGCAGGAGGACGCGCGGGTCCTCGCCGATCCGGTATCCGATGATGTGATTGTCGAACGCTTCCTGGGCGTCGCACGACCAGCCCATGAGCCAGCCCATGTCGCGCGTGGAGAGCGCGTCCGTGTGCTCGGAACCGAAATCGCCCGGGGGATCGAGCGTGCGGTCGGCAATCATCATCTGCACCGGCATGCGGCTGCCGGAGATCGGCGAATAGAGTTCGTAGCCGTACTGCACGCCGACTCCCGAGCTGCCGGTGAAAACGCGCGCGCCGCTCGAAGATGCGCCGTGCGCGATGCTCAATTGCGAGTGCTCGCTGTCGGCCACGATGTACTCGGCGTCGAGCTCGCCATTGGCCACCATTTGCGCCAGCGCCATCATCGTCGCCGTGTAAGGCCGGATGGGGTAGGCCGTGATCACATCGACGTCGGCGTATTTGGCCGCCTGCGCCGCAGCGACGCAGCCGTTGATCCGAACCGTCTTCTTTCTTCCTTCGACAAGCGTTGCCATGTCTCACTCCGCGCGATCCACCTATTGGCGGACGCTGACTGGTAGGACAGTCCGCCGAGGCGGACTGTCCTACTAAATGCTCTTCGCCGGACGGTCGCCTAAATTGATAAGTTCTTCCGCCTGGCGTCCATGCAGCCCTTGCGAGATCGCAAATGCTGTATCCATTCGGATCACGCCCGTATCGAAATCGAGTTCGGGCACGCCTTCGAGGCAACCGGTCGGGCACTCTTCGATGCATACGCGGCAGCCCTTGCAGTAATCCACCAAAATCTTATAAAGCCCGTTGGAACGCACCGAACGCACGATGCAAGGCTCGGGGCAGACGAGGTAGCAGTTATCGCAAGCGTTGCAGGTGCCGCAACTGAAACACCGGCTCGCCTCTTCGCTCGCCTGCTCTTCCGAATACGCCAGGATGACTTCCTGCTGGGTGCTGCGCCGCGCCACGGGCGTCAGCATGGCCTGCTTGACGCGCGGGAAGTGCGGGAAATAGGTCATGTTCATGCGGTTCAGGTCGACGATCACGTCGATGGGAACCGTTCGCGGCTCGATGGGGATATCGCGGAGCACCTTGTCCAGATTGAATGCCACGCGCTTGCCGTCGCCGACGGCGTTCACCACCATCAACGGCTGGCCCGAACCCAGCTGCACCACATCGCCCGCAGCGAAAAAGTTGGTGTTGCCGATGCGCCCGAACTGGTCGATCTTGATCGTGCCGCGCTCGGTCTTGAATTCGGCCGGCAACCAATCGAGCTTCGCCTTCTGTCCCACGGCGATGATCACGTTGTCGACGGCAAAGCGCTCGGCAGGAGCCTCTCGATCGATGGCGATCGGCGAGGCGTTGATTTTGCCGGTGAAGCGCGCCGGATGCAGTTGCAGCGCTTCGACGTTTCCATTTCCAAGGACGGCCGTCATGGCCCGCCCGTGCATCAGCTCCACGCCTTCCTCCAGCATGTCGTGCAGGTCTTCCGGAGAGGCCGGCATTTCCTGGCGATTGCCTTCGACCGTGATCATAGTTACTTCGACGGCGCCCTGGCGGAGCGCTTCGCGCGCGCAGTCGATTGCGGTGTTTCCGCCGCCGATGACGGCGACGCGAGGACCGAGTTTCACTTTGGACGTGCCCATGCCGATGTCGCGAAGGAAGGGAAGGCCGAACACGACGCCGGCTTTGCCCTCGCCCTCGGCTCGCGCGCTGTTGGACTCGGTAAGGCCCACGGCAAACACGGTGGCGTCATAATTCTTTTTCAAATCGTCCAGCGTGACGTCTTTTCCGACCTCGACGTTGGTCTGGATCTCAATGCCGAGCTCGACGAGGCGTTGGATCTCGCGATCGAGCACCGCTTGCGGCAGAACCCAGTCCGGAATGCCGCCGCGGTTCAGTCCGCCTGCTTTCGGCGACTTCTCCAGGATGGTCACCTTGTATCCCAGGCGCGCCAGTTGATACGCGGCGCTGTGCCCGGCGGGACCCGACCCGATGACGGCAACTTTTTTGCCGTTGGGCGGCCCAGCCTTGACCACGTCGCGCGCCAGCGCCTGTCCGAGGTCGCCCAGAAACCGCTCGACCGCGCGGATCGAGATGGCTTCATCGTATTGCCCCCGGTTGCAGGCTTGCTCGCACGGGT
>JBGQJJ010000028.1:0-16092 GCA_041498955.1 Terriglobia bacterium | reverse complement strand
TTGGGAAGAAACGCGGACCGCGCCACGCCAATCTGGCGCTGCATCACGCCATATTGCAACCGCGCCAGGGCCAGATCGCGGCTGTTCGCCACGGCCAGATTCACGGCTTCCTTCAACGTCAGATTGCGCGAAAGCCCCGCGTCCTGCGCGCGGCTCGTGCCCGCGTTCGCCAAAATGAGAATCGCCAACCCCGCCGCGTAAGCCGCCGACGGCAAAAACCGCTGAACATTTCCGCCGTAAATTCGCCTGCCCATCTCCTTGCACCTGCTTTCCATCGGCCTCAGGCGCATATCCTTCGATGCCCCTGCGAAGCCAACGCATTTACCAATTTCCGCGTGGATCGGATCATGCCGCGCTTACTCATACCGCAGTGATTCGGTCGGCTGCAATTGCGCCGCGCGGTCCGCGGGCAGGTACCCGAAAAACACGCCCACGGAACAGGACACCAGAAAAGCCAGAACCACGGATTCCCACGGGACCGGCACGCGAAGATTCCCCGGCAGTAAAGGCTGAACCAGGACAGGAATCGCAACCGCGATCAGGATTCCCAGCACCGACCCGAATCCGCTGATCATGAACGCCTCCAACAAAAACTGATACAGAATTTCCTGGTGTCTCGCCCCGATGGCCTTTCGAATTCCGATCTCCCGGGTGCGTTCCTGAACGGTCACCAGCATGATGTTCATGATTCCAATGCCGCTGACCAGCAACGCGATGAACCCGATGAGCACCAGAACGATGGTGAGGGCCAGCGCGATTCTGCGCGCCGCCTCCAGGATGGAACTCAGATTCTGCACCGAATAGCGCGCGCGCGTCGGATGGCGGCTGCTCAACAGGGCTTCCAGTTGCCGGGTCACGGAAATCACGCCCTCGGGTGCGCTGGCCTGTACGTACAGCATCTCGAGAGAGGAGTCGCCCAGATAATATTTCATCAAAGGAAACGGAACCAGGACCGAGTAATCCTGAATTTCCGAAAGCCCGAACGTTTCCACACGCTCCCGAAAAACTCCGATGACCGTAAAACTGAGTTCGCCGACGCGCAAACTTTGTCCGATCGGGTCCATATAAGGAAACGCAAAATTCGCGAGCTGCTTGGTGATCAGACAAACCCGGCTTCGCTGGGAAATATCGTCGGCGTCCAGGAACCGGCCTTGCAAAATCAGCAAATTGCGAATCTGTTGGAACCCTTCGGTCACACCCACCAGATTCACATTTCGCTCGACGGATCCGACATTCACGGTGGCCGGGTCGCCTCGCGTTCCCGCCACGGTCACGACTCCCGGAATCCCCGCTTTCGCGGCGTTCATGTCCTCAATCGACAATTCGTCCTGCAGCATGATGGGCCGGTTCGGGTCGATGTCGAGCCGCGCGTAGACCAGGTTGGATCCGACGCCTTCGATTTGCTGGATGACGTAACGCCGCCCGCTGAGCGCCACCGTCACAACCAGGACGATGCAGGCGCTGCCGATGATCACGCCCAGCGTGGTTAAAAACGCGCGGACTTTATTTGCCCAAAGAGCGTCCAGCGCGACCATCCAGGTCTCGTTGCGTAGCATCATGGGAATTCCCGCGGACTATTACAATCCTCGACGGAAAAACGCTCGCCCGCCGAGCCGGCCTTCCTCTGCTTCCTTAACTTCCTCTACGTCCTTTGCTTCCTTTATTTCCTTTGCACCCGCTTCAATTCCTCTTCCACTCCCTTATTGTGCGGATCGAGCGAAAGCGAAAGCCTGTACTGTTCCGCCGCTTCGGAAAATCGCCCCAGGGATTCATACAGTTTACCCAGCCATTCCAGCGTGGTCGCGTGCGCCGGGAGCTCGGAATTTTCCGGGACAGTGTTCAAGTAGGATTTCAACAGCATTTCGGCTTCGCTGGGGCCTTTTCCTTCCATCACCAGGAGAACCCCTTTATAAAACTTCAAGCGGCGGTCTTCGGGATCAATGTGCTCGGCCTTGTCGACGGCCTCTCTCAATTTTTCGGCGTTGGCGTGTTCGCGGTAATAATCGCTCACCTCGAAATAAACGCCGGCCCGGTCGGAGTTCGATTCCAAAATCTTTCCGAACACCGCATCCGCCTCGGGCATCCGCTTTTTCGTCGCGAAGAATTCTCCGCGGGCCAGCAGCCCCTGAATGGGATCGATCTTCTCGAGCGCGTCGATATGTTTCAACGCTTTCTCGTCGCCTCCCCCGACCACGCCGGGGGCGTTCATTTCGTACCGGATCAGATCGCGGCGCGCCTCGAAATTCGCGGGATCCAGCTCGACCGCAATTTCAAATTCCCGGTGCGTTTTTCGCGCCCAGCTCATGGCGCCCAGAAACTTGCTCTCCTCGGCCCTGCGGCCGTAGGACTTGGCGAGCCAGTCGCGATATACGGAATCTTTGGGAGAAAGTTGGACGGCGCGTTCAAAGCCCGTCACGGCGCGCGGGAAATCCCCAAGCTGATAATAACTTTGCCCCAACAGGAAATGCAGGGACGCATCATCAGGGGATTTTGCGATCGCGCTGTTCAACGCGTCCACAGCGCGATTGTAGCGCCCGGCGTTGTAGTCGTGTTGCGCGTCGGCCAGGGAAGACTGCCCCGCAAGGGCAGGCCCCCCGCTCAATCCACAGGCCAGAATCACCGCCGTGGCTGCAACTAAGGAAAGCCGGGTCATTCCGGACGCACCGCAATGATGCGCAAATTTTCTTTGAGAGAGATTTCGCCTGGAAGGGCCACCACATCCCCCTCGCTCAAGCCGGAAAGAACTTCGATCTTGGTCGGATTCGCGATGCCCACTTTAATAATGCGCCGGTGAAGGCGGCTATCCTCCACTCGAAACACGAATCGCTTGTCACCCTCGATATAAACGGCCCCGCGAGGAACCACCAGAGCCGCCGGCCGCTCAGTGATATGAATTCGCACGTCGACGGTCGTGTTGGGGATCAGGTCCAGCCGGTCATTGGTTACCGAGCAGATCAATTCCCCGACGCTGCGCGTGCCCCGGGTGACCACTTGCTTCGGCAACAATTCCGTTCGTCCATTCCAGACACGGTCGGGATGCGCGTCCCAGAAAATCTCGACGGACTGGTTGACATCAATCTGCCCCAGCTCGGGCTCATCGATGAATGCCCGGATCCGCACCTGCCGCAAGTCCGCCAGCTCGCCCAGAAGGTCGCCGGCCTTCACGAAATCGCCCTGGCGAATCGGCAGCGAATACAGCGTCCCGGCGAAGGGAGCGCTTCCGTGAGCCGACTCCAGCCGCTCCTCGAGATCGCGAACGGTCACGCGCGCGTGTTCCACCAGGAGTGTGACGCGCCCCTGATCGAGTTGCGCCTGCCGGTCCAGCGTTTGTTTCACCTTTTCAAAGGATTGAACGTCGGCTTCCGCATGGGTCAGCTGCAGCCGGTTCTGCTGCAATTCTTCGGGCGTCGCGGCTTTTTCGGCCACGAGTTTCGTCAAGGATTCGTTGTCGCGGCGCAACTGATCGCGGCTCGCCTGGGCCTTCTGCAAATCGGCGGCGGCTTTCGCCAGCTGGCTCGCGTAGCCGCCCGCCTTCGCTACATTGAGCGCTTCTTCCTGGGTCGCAAAATCGGCGCGCGCCTGCGCCAGGTCCGCTTGAACCTCGGTATCATCCAGGGCAAACAGCATCTGCCCCCGTTTCACCTGTTGGCCCTCGACCGCATAGACGCGTTCCACAAATGTCGGATAACCCGCGCGAAAGGAGCGCGGCATCACCGGTTCCACCTTTCCGTTGGTGGAGACCACCGAACTCAAATTTTCGCGCGCCACGTCCGCCACCGCCACGCGCGCCGTGCCTCCTCTCCCGCTGAGAAACACCAGGAGCGCGGTCAGCACCAGCGCGCCGCCCACAAGGATCCACAGTCTTCGGCCGAGCGCCGATGTCATTGCGTCCTCGTTCTGCCAGCCTTCACTGGCGGGATTAAAACTCGGCATTCTAACAAAGTTTCAGGCGGCAGACGAATGTCCGGCGGCGGCTTGCATGACTCCGAATGCGTCCATTAAGATGCGGCTGCTTTCGTCCGGGATGCCGCAAGCCTGAAGCACACGCACAGCACGGGTGTTGCGAGGCCCGCGGGTATGCTAAAATTTGCTCATGACAACCGAACCCGCGCAACCCCAAACCCACGCCCCGAAACACGAATCCCCGACGCCTGGGCAACCAGTGCTTCATCGTGTTTGCATCCAGTGTAACAACATGTTCCGCGTTGCGCCTGAGAATTTTGACGCCAAGCAGTGCCCCAATTGCCATAAAGGCTAGGTTCTGCCGGCTGGATCCGATTCGGCGCTCCGTCCTCCTGCAAATTCGTCCGTCGATCGGATACAATCTGCGCCGCATCCACGCGAAATGAGATGGAATGATTGAAGCCCGTCATCTGGTAAAACGGTTCCGGGACAGGAAGCGCGGCGCCGTGTGCGCCGTCAACGGCGTGAGTTTTTCCTGCCGGCCGGGAGAAATTTACGGGCTCCTCGGAGCCAACGGCGCCGGAAAAACCACCACGCTGCGCATGCTCGCCACGATCCTCGCGCCCTCGGAAGGCACCGCCATCGTCGCGGGATATGACGTCGCCAAAGACCCGCAAATGGTCCGCTCGCGCGTGGGATTTCTTTCCACGGCCACGGCGCTCTACGGACGGCTTTCCGCTCAGGAGATGGTTGAATATTTCGGCCGCCTGCACGGACTCGATGAACCCACCCTGCGCCGCCGCATCGATGAAATTTTCGCGCGCCTCGAAATGAATGATTTTCGCGACCGGCGCTGCGACAAGCTTTCCACCGGAATGAAACAGAAGGTTTCCATCGCGCGCACTCTCGTGCACGATCCATCGGTGATGATTTTCGATGAGCCGACGGTGGGCCTGGACGTCATGGCCGCCCGCACGATCGCCGGGTTCATCCGGGAGTGCCGCGACAATGGCAAGACGGTGGTCTTCTCCACGCACGTCATGAGCGAAGTGGAAAAGCTCTGCGACCATATCGGAATCATCCATGACGGCAGGCTGCTGACCGAAGGAACCCTTCCCGAACTGCGCGCGCGATTTGGCATCCACGATCTCGAAGATTTGTTTGTGAAAGTTGTCGAGCCATGAGCCTCCGCAATATTGGCGTCGTCTATCGCAAGGAACTCATCGATTCCCTGCGCGACCGCAGGACGGTGATCTCGATGATTGTCGTTCCTTTGGTCGTCATGCCCCTGCTCACGATTGGAATGGGCGTCCTCTCCGTGGCCCTGGTAAGCCTGGCCATGAAAGAAATCCCCAAGGTCATGATCCTAGGGGGCGAGGATTCCCCGCGCGTGATGGCGGAACTCAGACAACTCAAGGATTTGCAGGTCGTGCCCGCGAAACCGGACTACTCCGAGGAAATCTCGAACAAGCAAATTCGCGCGGCCGTGGAAATCCCCGAAGGCTTCGAGGCCAAGCTTGCCGCCGGCGAATCGTCGACTGTTAAAATTTACATGTACGAGGGTGAGTTGAAGTCCGGCTTCGGTGCCGAGCGCCTGCAACGATTCTTCCGCGAATTGCGCGACCGGGCCATTCGCGAGCATCTCGAGGCGCGGCAGCTGCCGGAAAGCCTGGCGCGTCCGTTCAACATCGAGGAGAAAAATGTCGCTCCGCCCGAAAAAGTAGGCGGCGCGATCCTGGGAGGCCTGGTTCCCTACTTCGTCATCTTGTTGTGCCTGACGGGGGCGATGTATCCGGCCATGGATCTGACCGCCGGCGAAAAAGAGCGCGGCACCATCGAAACGATTCTTTGCAGCCCGGTCTCCCGCACGCATCTCGTTCTGGGAAAATTCCTGATGGTGCTCACGGCATCGATCGCGACCGCGGTCCTGGCGATCACCTCCATGGCGGTTTCCTTTGGCGCAGGCAAGAAGATGCTTCTCGGCGTGATGCACGGAAGGGTGGATACGGCTTTGCAAATCACCATCACCGGGAAAGCCATTGTTTCCATCTTCATCGTTGTGCTGCCGCTGGCCGTGTTCTTTTCCGCGGCCCTGCTGGCCCTTTCACTTTTTGCCAAGAGCTTCAAGGAAGCGCAGAGCTATATTTCTCCGTTGATGATTACAGTGGTCTTGCCCGCGGTGGCCGCGCTTTTGCCCGGCGTGGAGCTGAACCCGGCGCTGGCGCTAATCCCCGTGCTGAACACCAGCCTGGTCAGCAAGGAAATTATCACCGGCACGTATCACTGGGGATTGATCGCGCTGATCTTCCTGTCCTCCAGCGTCTACGCGGGAGCGGCCATCGCCATCGCGGTAAAATTATTTCAACGGGAAGACGTGCTGTTCAGGACCTAGAAAAAGGTGGTAGGTGGTAGGTCGTAGGTGGTAGGTGGTAGGTAGTAGGTAATAGGAGGAATGGAAGCAGGAAGCGTCTAGGTCGGAAATTTCCCTACAACCTGCAACCTGTCACCTACCCTCACTTCTCAAGCGGGCCTGGCATGTTCATGATGCTCGTCCCAGGCATTGGAGAGGCGGCGGACGGTTTCGCGCAGTCGGACAGCCAGCCCCGCGATGGTTTCCAGCCGTTCGATGGCGGCGGGTGGCAGCCGGTCGCGCCGCGCGAGTAAGAGTTCGGTATTGCCGAGAATTCCGGTCAGCGGATTGTTCACTTCGTGGCGCAGGATTTCACCGAAATCGCCTGATAATTCGTCCTTTGGAAATTGGATCATCCCCGCGGCCCGCTCGGCCATCCGCACCCGGCGGTCCAGCATACCCGCGACAATCGGCAGAAAATTTCCCGTGCGCGCCACAAAATCCACGGCCCCCGAAGTAATCAGGAAGGCCATGCCCGCCTGTTTCTCCGCCGCTGCCGCCACGATGACGGGCGCGGTTTCGCTGAGCAAGGCGACCGCGGATTCCACGCTCTCGCCTTCGTGGGCGGTTTCAATCGCGGATTCGTCCAGAAACACGGCTGCGGGAGCGCTATGGCCGATCCTCCTCCGCGCCTGCTCCACTGTCCCGACAATCATGGTCCGGTAGCTCCCCCCGAAGGCGGCCAGTTCCTCGAAGCATCGCTGCGCCAGGACAAGATCGCCACTGATGATGAAAATGGTCCGGCTCGTCAATTTCATGGTTCCCTCTTCATTGTTCCCTGGAAGCGGCGCGTGACCGTTCCGCCCCGGAGGCTATTTCTTCGCTCGCCGGGACGGCGGCCAGGGCTAGGCGTACGGCCTCTTTCAACTCTTCCACCAGGAACGGCTTTGCCAGGTACGGCAAGCCGCTTGATTTCAGAAATTCCAGCGTGCGCGGTCCCATGGTGTCTCCGGTGACAAACAGGACCCGGTGTTGCATCGGATTCTCCCGTCGCACCAGAGCACGATAAAGCCCCGGCCCGTCCACATACGGCATCTTCAAATCGCAGATTACCAGGGAATAGCTCTTCTCTTCGAGACGCCCGAGAGCCACGCGGCTGTCCAGCAGCGTGTCGACTTGATGCCCCTCCTCGGCCAGCACGTCCGCGATCAGTTCCGCGACGGTCGGCTCGTCCTCCACAATTAAAATGTGCCCCTTCGCTTCGGTCTGCTCCAAGGCCCGGAGAGACGTCACGGCGGCCGTCCGGGGCTGGATGGCCGGTTCTCCGCCCGGGAAATCAAAGCCGGAAACGGACAGGGCTGGAAGTTCGACCGTCAAAGTGGCGCCGCGCCCCGGAAGACTATCCACGCTCACTTCCCCGCCGTGCTCCTGCACAATCCCATAGACGATCGAAAGCCCCAGGCCAGTCCCGATGCCCGGCGGCTTGGTGGTGAAGAAGGGATCGAAAATTCGAGGCACGATTTCGGGCGAAATCCCCGGGCCGTCGTCGGACACTTCCATCGCCACGCGGTCCCCGGCCAGGCGCCGCGTGCGAATGAGGATTCGCCCATTGCGGGGCTCCTCCCCGCGCGCCAGCACGATCGCCTGCTCTGCGTTCACGATCAGGTTCAGCACCACTTGCTGGAGCTGCGCCGCGTCCGCCAGTGTTTGCGGCAGTCCGGGATCCAGAGCCAGCTCCACTTCGATGTTCTCGAGTTTCAGCTCGTACGAGCGCAGGGAAAGCGTCCGCTCGATCACCTCGTTCAACTGCACGGCGCGCCGCTCGGGCTTGGCCTCTCGCGAGAAAAGCAGCAGGTTCTTGACGATGCGCCCGGCGCGCTCGGCTTCCTGCGAGATGCGCAGCGCGTCCGCCGCGCGGTCCGATGCGGTCCGCCGGCTCAGAAGGAGCTGTGCGTACCCCTGGATGCTCGTCAGCGGATTGTTCAGTTCGTGGGCGATCCCGGAGACGAGCTGGCCGAGCGCGGCCATTTTTTCCGTCTGAATCAGCTTGGACTGGATCAGCCGCTGCCCGGTAATGTCGCGGAACACTTCGAGCCAGCCCAGCCGCGTGCCGTCGGCCTTGTAGAGCGGCCTGGCGAACCGTTCCACGATTTTTCGCGACGGGTGGGCGAGCTCGAATTCATCCCAGCTGGCTACGTCACCCTGGCGCACATGCTCGCGCCATCGCGCCGCGGTTTCCGCAGGGCGGAGGAAATGGTAAGCCAGGCTGGCGATCAGCGCGTCAATCGTGCCGAATTCCAGCAGGCGGCGCGATTCAAATCCAAAGATGGCCGCCAGCCGGTCGCTGGCCATGAGAATCCGCCCGTCGGCGTCGAGCAGCAGCACGCCGGATTCGATGGAGTCGAGCAGGCCGGCCATCTCCGCCTCCAGGCGTTCTTCCGCTTCGCGCAGTGTCTCTTGCGCCCGTTGATCCTCAACTTGAATGAGCCATCTCGGCCCATTTCCGCCTAATCCAGTCAACCCGCCCCGCAGGTGCAACCGGACGACGCCGCCTTGATCGAGCGCCGCCTCGAGCGCGGCTGGGGGAGCCTCCGTCTTTTGTGAAGACGCGGCGGCAGGCGCATGCAACCGGTTTCGCCACTCGGTGACCGCATCGCGCGCCACGGGAGAAAATAGTTCGTCCAGGAGCGTTCCATCCATTCGGCCCCAGGGCGCAAACAGGAGCATGGCAGCAGCCCGGCTGGCTTCCAGAATCTTTCCCTCTCCGTCGAGAACGATCAGGCATTCACGACTGTCCTCAATGATCTTTCGCAGGTTTTCGTTGGACGCCGTTCGTTCCTCTCGCGCGGCCTCGCGATCCAGCGCCGAGGCGCCCAGCAACGCGTACGTTTCCAGCCGGGAAAAATCCTCGGCGGAATCTTCCGAACGCAAAAGTCCCGCCATCAGAACGCCGCGCGTCACGCTCCGGACTTCAATGGGGATGGCCACAACGCGGTCCAGAATCGGATGGGGAACCTCCGTCGAGGCGCCGGAAAGATTTGCGAGCTCTTCTCCCGAAATTTCGGATTCCCGCCCATCTTTGAGAACCTCGCGCCAGAGTTGCACGAGATTTTCCTGCTGATGCAGGACGGTAAGCCACTCGGTCGCGCCGTCCCATCCCTCCCCCGCCATGGGAGGTGCGCTTCCCCGGCCCAAGGCGATGAATTCCGCCTGCAGGTAATGCCGGGCTGCGCGGGCAATCTGCGGAAGGATCGAGTCAGCGGAAACGCCGCACAAGATCGCCCGGGAGAGTCGCAATTGTGCGCGCCGTTCTTCGGCGGCCAGTTCGCTGCGGCGGGAACTGCGGTAGTGCTGAACGGCCAAGGTAATTTCATCCGCCCGGGCGCGCAGCGCGTCCAGGTCCAATTGTCCCGGCGGCCGCGCGTAACCCACCATCGCCAGCCCAAATGTCCTGCCGCTCTCGCGGAGCGGAATCCAGACCGCGCTATTCATCCCGATCAGCGGGCCCAGGCGAGGAGCCGTCTCGCCAGCGATAAATTCCACGTGCAGCGGATTGGGACTTTCCAGCGCCGCCCGCAAAAACGGCGTCGAGACATCCAGCCGCTTCCATTGCTCCGGGATGGGGCCGGGTACCGCCTCCACCACAAAGCCCGTGCCTGACTCTCCCCTCCGATCCCCCGAGAGCCATAGCCCGGCGCGATCCGCGGCCGCTGTCTCCAGCAGAGCGCGGGCGCCCAGATGCAGCAACTGACTAAGCGGTTCCCCTCTCGCAGCGGCAAGAACCGGCGCGTTTACGTGATCCTCTGCGCCGCGGCCACCCCTCCATCTTCGTATCCACCCAACCGCAGGCATTCCCCCTCCTACAGCCTCGCCCACAGAATTAAATAGCTGAACAATAGCGCCGTCCCAAGGGTGACCAAAACCGTGACCGCCTCGCGGACCAGGCGATAGTGCAAAAACAAGGTTCGATGGATCATGGCAGCCTCCTGTCATTTGTCTTGCACCACGGTGGCCAATATCCACTACCTCTTAACATGCTTGGAATCAATAAGATGATGTTGATGCGGAAATCATGCAGGCGCCCCGCGTTCCCATCCCGAAACTCACCGGGGGCGCGATTCCCGGATAGGAAAACGACGCATGTGGCACACAGGAGCCCTGCGGGGGGTGAACCCATCAACCAAGGACCAGCTCCCGGCCGCGGCGTGGCCAGGGCGCTCACTTAACAATATAACTCGGGATTGAGATAGGGCGTGGCCTCCCTGCTTCCTGCGGTGTCGCCCAGCGCAAACAAATCCCCGGGCCTCACGCCCTCCCGTCCCCCGTGTGACCAATTGGCGACCGTGGTTTTCCAGGCGGTTTTGTAATTCAGACTTCCAACAAAAAGAAACGTGGAATTTTCGTGGCAGGGCCTCCTGAACTTGGTCACGGCTTGTTATGTTGGCTGCCAGTCACGGAGACGAGGAGCCTCCAACAAAGCGGCAGAAAAAGAGGTCATCACCCGCATAAGTATCTGTAGCCGGAGGGACTGTCGAAATTGTGAGAGGGTCTTGTGGCGTTGGGCGCCCTGTCCTTCGTCCGCCTCGGCGGAAAGGGTGGTGGCGTTGACTTGAGTGTTTACCCGAGCCTAGGGGCAGTTCGGCGGCCGGCAAAAAAATCAGGCGTGCGCGCGTCCCGATTCGTATTGCTTGAGTTTTCTGTACAGCGTGGTTTTTCCGATGCCCAGCAGGCGCGCGGCGGCCAGCTTGTCTCCGGAGGTTTCCTGCAGCGCGCGGAAGATGGCGCGCCGCTCCAGGATTTCCAGCGGCACAAGTTCGTCCACGTCCGAAAGTTTCTCCGACGTGGTGTACTGGAGGTTCGACGGCAAATCGCCCACGTGCAGGATCGGCCCCGAACCAAGCGCCACGGCGCGCTCGATGGCGTTTTCGAGTTCGCGGATGTTTCCCGGCCAATCGTAGGCCATGATCCGGCGCATGGCGTCTTCTGAAATCGTGTGGATCGGACGCGCGGCATCGGAAAATTTCTCCAGGAACGTATTGGCCAGAAGCGGAATGTCCGCCTTGCGCTCCCGAAGCGGCGGCAGCTTGATCTGCACCACATTCAGCCGGAAATACAAGTCCTGGCGGAATCCCCCGGTGCGGATGGCCGATTCCAGATCCCGGTTGGTTGCGGCGATCACGCGCGCGCGAATGCCGATCCGCTCGTTGGACCCGACGGGCTTGATTTCGCGTTCCTGCAAGGCGCGGAGCAGCTTCGCCTGCAGGTCGACGGGCAGATCGCCGATTTCGTCGAGAAAAAGCGTCCCCTCTCCGGCCGATTCGAACAATCCTTGCTTGGTGTGCTGCGCCCCGGTGAACGCGCCCTTGACGTAACCAAACAGTTCGGATTCGATGAGCGTCGGCACCAGCGACGAACAGTCGACCGGAGCAAACGGTTTATTTTTGCGCGGCCCCGAGAAGTGAATCGAGCGCGCGACCAGTTCCTTGCCCGTCCCGCTCTCCCCAAGAATCAAGACCGGATAGGTATGTTGCGCCACCTTCTGGATCAGCTTGTACACCCGCTGCATCCGCGGCGACATCCCGATGAGCCCGCCAAATCCGGGCCGGCTGCGCAACTCCTCGCGCAACAGCCGGTTCTCCTGGTCCACTTCGATGGAATGGATCAGGCGATCGAGCTTGGCGCGCAATTCCTCCACATGAAAGGGTTTCGTCACGTAGTCCGTCGCGCCGAGCCGGGTGGCCTCGATGGCCGTGGCGATGGTGCCGTATTGCGTCAGCACGATGATGGCGATTTCGGCGTTGTTGGCGTGGGTTCGCTTCAACAGCTCCAGGCCGCCCAGTTGCGGCACCTGCAAATCCGTGACCACGATGTCCACCGGATACTGGTCCAGGATTTCCAGGGCCTCCTCGGTCGTCTGCGCTACATACACCTGCAGCCCAGCGTCGGCAGCGACATCCCGGCATAAATTTCGAGTGGTAACTTCGTCATCGACGACCAGCAGGCTGAACGTTGTACTTCGAGGGACAGGGGTATCTACCTTGGCTACCGTTTTTGTTTCCGTTTCCATGGCTGGGACCTCTTCTCAAAACAGGAGCAACAACCGTGCCAAATCAGGAGAAAGTCATAAATCGGTTCATTCGTGTCACTTATCATGACAAGCCCGGCAATTTGTCGATGATTCTATTGCCGAATCGGGAACTAATGCAAGCCAATTTTCTCCTTGCGCTGAATAATTCCTTTTGCTAGCGAAGGAAGCAAGAATGGGAATGGCGAGGGTTTCAAAACGGAACAGTTCTTCAAACAGGACCGCCCGGCAGTCCTATTGGACGACCCGTTAATTACCTGGGCCTGCCTCTTCATGGGCCGTTTCCTTCCGAGGTCGGCCAGGATAGCCCGCCTTGCCCGCCGAGGAATCGGGCCATTCCACCTTGTATAGTCCCTCCGTCGCGGATGCCGCGAAAATCACCCCGGGCTCATTCGTCGCGCCGACCGCAGCAAAAAAACCGTCGGCCAGTGTGCCGGGGACGCGGTCCCAAGTCCGGCCGGAATCGGAAGAAACGTACAGCCCGCCGGTGCTCATGGAGGCGACAAACACGCCGCCTGTCGCGGCAAAGTCCTGAACGGGCGTGGAGGGCAGTCCCGAGGCTGCTTGCTGCCATGTTTTCCCCGCGTCCCGCGAAATGTAGAGACCGTTGCGGGCCCTCGCGACGAGCGTAGTTTCTTCGCCGGACTGGGCATCCAATGTGACAGCGCCGCCGGACTGCCAAGGCAAATCATGCCAGGTCCAGGAGTTCCCCCCATCGTCGGAAAATACGAGCCCTCGGAGCGACGCGACCCTGATCCGTTCGCCATTCGAAGAAATACGCACCGATTGCACGGGCAGCGAGGCGAGCGAGCCGACCGGCTTCAGCCTCCAAGTCGCCCCCTGGTCGAAGGAAACCAGCAAGCCACGGCTCGTCGCGGCAAACCACTCTTTCGAACTGAACGCCAGATCCGTGACCACATCCTGCAGGAGACGTGACCCGTCTGAAGCGTTCGCCCCGGGTTTGCGGCCCCTCCTGGAAGCGGGCGGCTTCGCGTCCGCAGCCTCGCCAACGACCGTTCCGGCTTTCTTCCAAGCCTTCTTCGTGGCGTCATAGCGTATGAGGCCGCCACGGTCTAGGGAAACCCACCAGGCATCGTCTGGCGCGGCATAGACGCGCAGGGCCTGCTCGGCGCGGAGTCCTGGCCCGAGAGGAACCCACGTCCCGCCATCATCCTCGGTTGCCAGGATGGGTTCGGGGGCGTGCGCCAGCACGGCGAGGATGCGGCCGGGCCGTTTTGAGTCCAGCCCCAGAGCAAGGATTTGCCGGTGTTCGAATCCCGCGTTGGCATCCTGGAAATGCTCTCCCCCGTCGTCGCTCGCCAGAACGCCCAACTTCTCGGTGCCGATCAGGACTCGCCCCGGGTCGCCCTCGGCAACCACCACGGCATTGACCACCCAGGACTCGGGAGTCGTGCGGCGCCAGGTCATTCCCCCGTCCGCCGTCTTCCACAGGCCTTCGGAGGTTGCCGCGTACACGCGAGCCGGTTGCTTCGGATCTTGCGTGATGGCGTAAGTGCGCCGTGCGGCATAGGGGATGCCCTGGATCTTCCTCCACTGGGCGGCGCTGTCGTCGCTGCGATAGATTCCCGAACACGCGCTGGCGTAGATACGCTTCGAGTCGGCGCCGTCGATGAGCAGGCTCATGACGTCCGAGTCATCAATCATCCCTTCATGAATGGGACGCCAGGTGCGCCCGCCATCGGCCGTTTTCCAGGGGAGGTGAAATGTCCCGGCGTAGATAGTTTGCGGATCGCGCGGATCGATGGCCAGGGAATCGAGATTGCGCAATTCCTCGTGCCGTTCGGGCGAAATGCGCTCCCACGACTTGGCGGCATCGAGCGAACGATAGACGCCGTCCAGAGTTCCGGCCACCAGCACGTTCGGATCGGAAGGGGCCATGGCTAGCGCGCGCACGGCTTGGCCTTCGAGGCCTGGGCCGCTCCAGGTGCGTCCTCCGTCGGTGCTGCGAAACACTCCACCCCCCGCAGCAGAGTCCCGCGTCCATGAGGATGCGAACAATACGTTTCCATCACGCGGGTCGACGACGATGGCGGTGATCACGGCGTCGAGCCGCGAGCTGGCGCGCCCGAGGAGCGTCCAATGCGCGCCGGAATCCTGGGAGCCGAAAATGTGGCCGTCCGCCGTGCCCAGAAAAATCCGGGCGGGCCGCGAAGGATCGACGGCGAAGGCGCGGACATCGCCCCCCGGCGGTCCGAGCGGCTTCCACTCCTGACCTCGCGTCGCCGTGGCGGCGAGCACCAATGAAACGACTAAGAAACCCTTGCACATGGATGAAGTCCGGCCGCGGAGACTCCGCTCTGCCATGCCTCACATTGTACTAGCGACCGCTCTCAGCCCTGCCATCGAGATTTTGCCCCCGCTTCGACGGCGCGTATGCCGCCCGTAATTTCACAAATGGATTCTTACAGGAACACGAACTTTCCTTTTCACCACGAACGGAAATCCGCAGTGAATTTACTTCTGCAGCTTCGTGAGGAGCGAAATTGCGGCTTCTGTGAGAGTGGAATATGGAATGCCAGTGGCAGCGGTGATTGCATCCGGAGTGGTGGACTGCGCGGCATCTTTTTTCGTTTGTTTTTCGACCTCCGAGGAAACGAAAAACCGGATTAACGGGTAAAGCATCGCGAATGGCTTCTTGCTGTCTACCGCAGAGGCAAAGGTCTTGGCTAGCTCGACGCGGCTCGCTGCGGACACAACGTGGCTCAGCACCACACGTTCGGCCGGGCTGAGACCGCCAGCCACCGATGGAGCCGACACCGCAACGGCTAGCTTCGCGAGCGACACCCAATCAATTCGCTCCGTTTCCGTGGGCGCAGGCTGGGCCTCCACCTGCGGCACTTGCCATGTGAGCCATGCCCCAGAGCCCCAAAGATTGGCACCAATTTTTGCCGAGTACGAACCGCTGGGCACAACCCCTTGCCTCGTACTGTTCTGGACCACGAGGGACCAACTTGCCCGTAACATGGGTGGATTTGGAAAGCTGAGCTGTTGCGCGCGCTCGTCGTTTAGATAAAGGTGCAGGGAAAGAACGTCCGGATGATCACCGACCAGCTTCTGAAGATTCTCTGTCACTTCCCGCAACAATGTCATGTCCGTGTCGGTCTTCAGGATCATCAGGTGGGCGCCGTAGATTCCGAGCATCGGGTTGAGAAACTTGCCGTGCAGCATTGCCCTCAAGGTGTAATCATCGAATCCACCCTGTTGGAGTTGCACCGCCTCCTTCACCCCGGATCGGAGCGATTCTATGGGAGCTGCGTTTCCCCTGCTCGACGCCAGGGCCTGGCGCGCCGCTTCCGTCCACCGGAACGCGATCCAGTCCGGCTGGAACCCGAACTCTATGGGAGACATCAACACTGCGCTTTGAGAAAGGTCGAGGCAACGTCCCGCCGCTGCGGGCACCACGGGTATAAACACCTGGGTTTGCCACTCGGCTGCAGCGAACACCGTCTGCTCAATCTCGGGTAATCCGGGCGAAGACAGCCGTAACTGATAGGAGCCGGGGTCCAATTCGACCGTGCAGCCCTGGCAGCCATTCTTGGTGGGCGCGTCTTTCAAGGAGGCAACCTGATTCCCCTCAAAGGTCCGAAGTGTTAATTCCCCCAATTTTGCCGGCGAGTCGTTCGTGCCCCCGCTAATGAACACAAAAATACGGCTGCCTTTTCCCGCCGATATCTGAACCGAGTTGCTCCAAGCAACAGCGTCCTGGGCGGATGCTGGTTGCAAACCCGTGGCT
>JBGQJJ010000027.1:0-16164 GCA_041498955.1 Terriglobia bacterium | reverse complement strand
ATCATGGTATCGCGCCAGGATGCTGCTTTGCGCCCAATGGCACGTGCGCCGGGGCGGCTGCGGCGTCCCGGCGCGAGTTCGGTCTGGCATGGAGAGCTTACGAGATGTGGCGCTGAACGGCTTTCTCGATCTGGTCGCGAGGGACCGCGCCGACGACTTGCTCGGCAACCTGCCCGCCCTTGAAGATGAGCAGGGTAGGGATGCCGCGGATGTTGAACTGTCAGGCGGAGTTCGTGTTCTCGTCGACATTCAATTTCACGACTTTAATTTTTCCCGCGTAGGCGGTTGCGACCTCCGCCACCGTCGGAGCCAACATCAGGCAAGGCCTGCACCACTCCGCCCAGAAATCGACCATCACGGGCTGAGTCTTGCTCGCCTCGATGACTTCCGCCTGAAACGTGCTGTCGGTTACATTGGTAACATTATCTGCCATGAGAACCCTTTCCTATGGGAACTACCGGCGACATCTTAGCCGATTTTGCCCTGGGTTGATTGGATGAAGTTACAGCCTTTTGGTTTCTGGATTTCCAGGCCCTTTCGTACAGCTTTGCATATTCGGTCGCGGAAACCTGCCACGAGAAATCCTTGGCCATGCCATTCGATTGAATGCGGCGCCAGACCGCCGGCTCATTCCGGAAAATAAAAAGGGCTTGTTGGACCGCGGTGAGCAGCGCGGGTCCATCATACGCCTGAAACTTGAATCCCGTGCCGCGTCCCGATTCCGGATCGAAAGCGTCGATCGTGTCGTCCAGGCCTCCCGTGGCGCGCACCACGGGCACGGTACCATATTTCAAGCTGTAGATCTGATTCAAGCCGCAGGGCTCGTACCGGGAAGGCATCAGGAAAATATCCGCGCCGGCTTCGACCTTGTGCGCAAGGAGATTGTCATACGCCACTCTAACGCTGAATTTTGCGGGATAAAGCTTCGCCAGTTCGCGGAACACTTTTTCGTATCTCGGTTCACCCGCGCCGAGGGCCACCATGGCCAGGTCCTCGGCCAATAGATCAGCCGCAACTTGTTCGATCAGGTCGAAACCCTTTTGCCCGGCAAAGCGCGAGACGATTCCGATCACCGGCTTGTTCACGGTTTCCGGAGGCAAGCCGAACACTTCCAGCAGATTTTTTTTGCACGCCAGCTTGCCCGACAAATCTTTCGGCGAATAGCGCGACGCGATTACTTTGTCGCGCTCCGGGCTCCAGGCCGCGTAGTCCACGCCGTTCAGGATTCCCCTGAGGCGGTCCGCGCGATTCCGGATGACCCCGTCGAGACCGTGACCGTACTCCACCGTTTTTATTTCTTCGGCGTATTTCGGGCTTACCGTCGTCAAAAAATCGGAAAAGATCAGCGCGCCTTTCAGAAAATTGACCCGCCCGTAGAACTCCATACCGTCGATGCCGAACAAGCTTTCCGGCAAGCCGATTTTCTTCATCGTGTCGCGGGGAAACGCGCCGTGATAGCCCATGTTGTGGATCGTGAAGACGACGGCCAATTCCTGCAGCGCCTCATCCTTGGCGTACCGAGTTCGCAGCAGCACAGGCACCAGGCCCGCTTGCCAGTCGTGGCAATGGATTACGTCCGGCATCCAAACGCGCTTGCAAAATTCGATGGCCGCGCCGGACAACTCCGCAAAACGTTCGGCGTTGTCCGGATAATCCTTCCCTGCCGCGCCATACAACTGCTCGCGGTCGAAGTATTCCGGGTCATCCACGAAGTAATAGTAGACGCCGTGCAGCGTTCCACCCTCCACAATTCCCGGAAAGCGCAGGGCGTCGCCCGTCGGAACCGTAAGGCTCGGTACCGTGACGGCGACCGCTCGCGTGTTGCGGTACCGCGGAAGTAGCACGGTCACTTCGTGGCCGAGGGCCACCAGCGATTTGGGCAGCGCCTCGACAACGTCTGCCAGGCCGCCCGTCTTCGAGAATGGGAGCCCTTCCGATGCGACAAAGAGTATTTTCATGGCTAATTCGAGGCTTCCAACGTACTGAAACGCTCCGCAGCCGTCAAGGTTCATGAGGGATCAAGCGGGGGGAGCCTTTGACGCGGCCGCCTGCGCAGTGATACGTTTCTTTTGAATTGGTTTTATATGTGTCGGAGTTTCCGACCGGGAGAAATGGAATGAGATATGCCTTGGCGCTATTCCTTGCACTTTCAATCGCTTCGGTCTCCGAGGCGCAGTCCCAGCCGTGGACAAGCCAGCAACTGCCCATGACCCGTATGTCCGGCCTCCTGAGGCTGGTCGAAACCATTCCCGTGCCGACCGAGGGCTACATGGATCGTATGGCCGCGGACGTGAAGGGGCAACGCCTGTTCATCTGCGGCGAGGCCGCCAAGAGCCTCCTCGTCGTGGACCTGCGCGCCGGCAAGGTCATCCACGAAACCAAGGGCCTGGCCGAGATGCCCAAGAAGGCGTTCTATCTTCCGGACAGCAACGAAATATGGCTAACTTTGACCAACAGCACAGTCGTAGTGATCAGCGGCGCCACTTACGAGGTGACCAAGACCGTCGAATTGTCCGCGTACGGCGATCCCAATCGGGGCGCCGACAATGCCGCATATGACCCTGCGAGACATCTGCTCTACGCCGGAGTTGAGTCGTTTGTCTCTGAGAATAACGTCGAGAACGGCGGGGGCGGGGCCCATGTCGCGGCGAATGCCTCCATCGAGATCGTCGACACGCGCACCGCAAAGCTCGTGGGAAGTATCAAGCTGCCGGGCGGCGATCCGTCCGGCATCGCCCTGGAGCCTTCCGGCAAGCGAATGTTTGTGGCTATGGGAGATGTCATCGGCGGCGAGAGCCATACCGAGGTGATCGACTTGGAAAAGCGCGCGGTCGTGGCTGAATGGCCCATCACCGGAGGTCCCGTGCCGCACGCCGCTGCCGTCGACGAAGCCCATCATCGGCTCTTCGTCGCCAGCCGGATGATCCAGCACGAGGGACAACTCGGTGGCGGGCACCAGCATGAACCCGGGAAACTCGTGGT
The DNA here is from genome assembly GCA_041498955.1 of Terriglobia bacterium. GTDB lineage: Bacteria > Acidobacteriota > Terriglobia > Acidiferrales > UBA7541 > Palsa-360. Next base: position 13,182 of record JBGQJJ010000027.1, on the reverse strand, counting down.
CATGAATACGGAAACAGGAAAGGTAGTTCAGGCCCTCGATAGCGTGGGCGGCGCCGACAATGTAGATTTTGACTCACAAACGGGGCGCATTTATTTCACAGGAACGACGGGAGCGGTTGCGGTCTTCAAAGAGGAGAGTCCAGACCACATTGCACTGCTAGGAAAAGTTCCGACAGGCGCGCTCGCGAAAAGCGGACTCTGGGTGCCGGAGGAAAAGCGATTTTATTCGGCCGTTCCGAAACACTATGTTCTCACGCCGCCGCGCGCGACTCGCGATATCCATGGCGATTTGCGCAAGGAATTGGCTGCGGCGGAAGGCGGGGGAAAAGGAAAAAACCTCCCAATCCTCTCCAACCTGATTGTCGAGGAAGCCCATCTGATGGTCTTTGAATACTCGGAATGAAGATGGCCGTATGCAATTCCACTTGTATCTAGCCTGGCGCGGCCGGAAAAACCTGGATGCACTTGAGAAACGCCCAGCGGTAAAGTCGGTCTCGCGGCGTCGCGTCCGGGTCCGAAGGTGTCTTCGATTCCCGACCGGAGGGTTTCGGTACAAATCACATTGGAGGCCAGCGCAATGTCCAGCGTCAAATCAATTCCCGAGGGGTATCGCAACGTCACGCCATATTTATTTGTTAGAAGCGCGGCCAGCGCGATGGATTTCTACAAGAGCGTCTTCGGGGCAACGGAAGTCGTGCGCATGTCTGGATCCAATGGCAAGATCATGCACGCGGAGCTAAGAATCGGCGACTCGATCGTGATGCTGGCCGACGAGAATCCGCCCACGGGTGTGATGAGCCCGCAAACGGTGGGAGGCTTTTCCGTTGGGTTGCATCTCTATGTTGAAAATGTCGACGCCGTGATACAAAAAGCCGTCGAAAGCGGAGCCAAACTGCTGCGGCCCATAAAAAATCAATTTTACGGCGACCGGTCAGGGTCGTTGCTCGATCCGTTCGGGCATATGTGGTCCGTCGCGACTCATGTCGAGGACGTTTCGCCCGAGGAAATGCGCAAGCGTATGGCGGCGATGAGTCAGACGGCAGGCTCGTAACATCGCGCGATTTCGCCGGCCGAAGATGATTTGCTCCTGCATGTGAACACCCGCGTGGTTAGTAGAATCGGTGCGCGCGTCCGCGGTTCATGTCGAGAGTTGATCGTCAGGGCTGTGGACACGCACTCCTCCTGTTACACTTCCCTGCCATGTCACCCGAGAAGCTCGGACAGCATTTCCTTACCGACGCAAGTTGGCAGGAGCGCATCGCGCGCGCGATTCGCATCGACGGCGGTGTGTGGGTGGAAATCGGCGCGGGGCACGGAGAAATGACGACCCGCCTCGCGCAACGCGCCGGCAAAGTGTTCGCCATTGAGCTCGACCCGCGACTTGTCAGGCGGTTGCGAGAAGTCACTGCGCCCTGCAAGAACGTGGAAGTGATCGAAACCGATGTAATGGCCGTTGATTTCGAGAAACTGACGGGCGGCGAGCGTTTTTCCGCTTACGGAAATTTGCCTTATTACATCACATCGCCTATCTTGCATCGCCTGTTCGAGCACGCGGAACAGATCGCGGCCATTCATGTCGTGATTCAGTTTGAGGTCGCGGTGAGAATCGTGGCGCAGCCGGGACGCCGCGATTACGGGTATCTCTCCGTGGTTTCGCAGTGGTTCAGCCGGCCCGAGATCGCGTTCCGGATTCCTCCGGGGGCCTTCCGGCCGCCGCCCAAAGTTGCCTCCGCGCTCGTAAGTTTCCGCATGCCCGGAGCGCGCGCGAAAAATTCCGTCGCGGATGAAAACGCATTCCTCGATTTTGTGAAGGAATGTTTCGCGCAAAAGAGAAAAACGCTGCGCAACAATCTGCGCGCGCGCCTGGGCGCTCGAACGGAGGACGTTTTGCGGGATGCGGGTCTCTCTCAAAACACGCGCGCGGAGCAGCTCACCGTCTCCCAGTTTGCCGCGCTATTCAAATTGACCCGCTGAAACCTTCGATTCTGTTTCTTTGCCTTCTCTGTGTTCTCTGTGTTAAAGCCGTTCGGCGCGATTAGAAGAGGCTTTACCACAGAGGGCACAGAGAACACAGAGAAACGCAGAGAGACAACAACCTGAATCATCCTGGCGGTTCGCGCAGCACGCCGAGAAGCCGGTCCGGATAGTCCGTGATGATCCCATCGACGCCCACGGCGATCAGGCGCCGCATTTGTTCCGGTTCGTTGATCGTCCAGGCCACCACCTGCAAACCCGCATGATGGGCTTTCTCGGCCACGGCGGGCGTGATGAGATCGCCGCCGGCAACAAGTTGCCGCGCTCCCGCGCGGACCGTCCGCTCGACTAAATCATTCGATGGGAGCTCGCACAAGAGTCCGGTCATCATCGTGGAATCGAGCCGGTGAACCGAATCCAGCGTGGACGGATCGAACGAGAGGATCACAATCCGCGCCGACGCGTTCTGGTCGCGCAACGCCGCGACCACGGCGTGCTCGACTCCCCAGGCCGGCCCGGATTTAAGTTCGAGATAAAAGATGACGTCATGTTGTTTCGCGAAATCGAGTATTTCCCCGAGCGTCGGCACGCGTTCCCCAGGAAATGCGCCGGCGCCTCGGTCGCCGAACCATGCCCCGGCATCGAGGGCGCGGATTTGCTCGAGCGTAAACAAATGCACCTGACCCTTGCCGCTCGTCGTGCGGTCCAGCGTGAAATCGTGGATGGCTATGACCTGCGCATCCCGTGTGATCTGCAGATCGGTTTCAATGAAGCACGCGCCCAATTCCACGGCACGGCGAAACGCCGCCATCGTATTTTCGGGCGCGTGTCCGGAAGCGCCGCGATGCGCGATCGTCCAGATAGCCTTCGTTCCCATTTCACATTCGTCCCTGGGAGCCCGCCAATGATCCGGCGCCCTGCGACATCCTACCAGACCCGGCCCGTGCGATTCGAAACGTTCGACGAGGATTGTGCCCAGGTTGCTTTTTGAGCAAAGACCGCATCTAAACAAATGTAAGGTTGTAGCGAGCGTCGGCCCCAAGCGGCCGCGGAAAGGAGGACTTTCATGGGAATCCGTGCGAGTCTTCTAAGATACTTGATTGGAATGACTTTGGTGGGGTTGATGGGCTTCACTTTGGGGACAGCCGGCGCAAGCGCAGGCACCACGACAAACCCCAAGGTTTTAACCCTCAGCGACCAGGTTCATCACGAATTGGCAACGCTTCCCTGGTATGGCGTGTTCGACCACCTGGATTACCAGGTGAACGGCACGGAAGTGACTTTGAGCGGCCAGGTGACCAGCGAGCATGCCACCACCAGGGATGACGCCGGAAAATTTGTAAAATCAATTCCCGGCGTAACCAATGTGGTGAACAACATCGAGGTGCTCCCACCATCTCCTTTCGACAATCAGATACGCCGCGCCGAATTTCGCGCCGTCTTCTCACACGCGGACCTCGGACGGTACACGATGGGCGCCATCCCGCAAGTCCATATCATCGTGAAAAATGGGCACGTGTCTCTCGAAGGCGTGGTGATGAATCAGATGGACAAGGATACTACAGGGATCGTCGCCAACACCGTTTCTGGCGTTTTCTCAGTGGAAAACAACTTGCGAATCGGGTAACGCTTCTTCCCTCTCGATCGATCCAGTGGGCCCGGGCTATTCCGGGCCCACTTCGTTTCTACGCAACGAAACTACCCCCGCGTGATCGTGCGAGCCCCCATATCGCAGGGCTTGACGCTCTATCCTTCGCGAGACTAGATTCTTGCTTCCTTCTGCACCCAAGTGCGTCGCATTTTCATGCTTCCCGCGGAGGGAAGGAGTAGGGAATGCCAACTGTATTTGTTACCGGCGGCACCGGATTCATGGCCGCAACTTGATCACGGCGCTTGTGCGCCGTGGGTACGTGATCAAAGCGCTCGTTCGTCACGGCTCCGAACACAAGCTCCCGCAGGGCTGCCAAGTGGTTCACGGCGACGCGCTCGACAGGAATTCGTACGCCTCGCAGATTCCACCCGCGGAGACGTTTGTTCAATTGGTTGGCGTGACACATCCGAATCCGTCCAAGAAAGATGAATTTCGAGCCGTGGACCTGGGTTCTGCGCGCGCCGCGATCGAAGCCGCGCGCGAGGCAGGGATCGCGCATTTTGTATATGTCAGCGTGGCGCAGCCGGCGCCGGTGATGAAGTTTTACATCGCGGTGCGCGCCGAAGTCGAACAGATGATCCGCGAGAGCGGCTTGAATGCCACGATCCTGCGCCCCTGGTACGTGCTGGGACCCGGTCGGCGCTGGCCGCTGTTCCTAAAGCCGGTCTACTGGCTGATGGAACGGATTCCGGCGACACGGGAATCAGCGCAACGTTTGGGCCTCGTCACGATAGAACAGATGGTCGGCGCACTGGCCTGGGCCGTGCAGAACCCATCGCAAGGGGTGCGGATTCTCGGAGTGCGGGACATTCGGGAAAAACAGGGCGGCTGAACCAATTGCTTCTGTTGCGGGCGGGAGCTACTTCTTCGAGCGGTCTTTGAGCAGGCCTTTTAATTCGGACATGAATTCCTTGACGTCCTTGAAATCCAGATAGACCGAAGCGAAGCGGACGTACGCAACTTTGTCGAGCTTCTTAATGCGGTTCATCAGGAGCTCGCCAACCTCGCTGGTCTTGCGCTCGCGCTCGGGCGCTTCGTGGACAAAGCGCTCCACTTCGTCCACCAGCGCCTCGAGCTTGGCCGTGGCCACGGGCCGTTTCTCGCACGATTTCAGCAGGCCTTGCAGAATTTTCTGGCGGTCGAAACGCTCGCGGCGGCCGTCCTTCTTGATCACCATATACGGAATTTCGTCGATGCGCTCGTAGGTCGTGTAGCGCCGGCCGCACTTCAGGCATTCGCGGCGGCGGCGGATCAGATCACCGGCGCGGCCTTCGCGCGAGTCAATGACCTTGTCTTCCATGACCGAACAAAATGGGCACTTCACCGCGCCGAATCTCCTCGCAGCTTTTCCTTGACCACGCCCGAAGGCTTCATGCCATCCGCCCCCGGAACCGTAATGTGCTTGCCGGACTCTTCCGCCTCTGCTTCGGCGCGCGCCAGTTGGCGCAATTCGCCCATGGACAGGCCCTCGTGGATCAACAGCGGAATTCCGGCCAGCGTGGATCCGGCAAATGTAATGATCCAGAGGACCACCGCGATCGCGGCGGCGGGTTCCTGTTCGACGCCGAAAATTTTCGTCAGGGCGATGAAACTCGCGATTTGCGCTCCGCCGCCCACCCCGGGAAGTTGCAGTACCGATCCGACCAGCGTCACGGCGAGCAGCAGCATCGCCCCCGAAAAATTCATTTCGGTGTGCAGGAAGGCTTCTCCGAATGCCTTGGCGACGCCAAGGTAGATCAGCGTCGCAAGGATCCAATGCAACGCAGTATAGAAAATGGCCGCCAGCAAGTCGGAAGTCGTGCGGATGGCCTGCAGACCTTCGCTGATTCCCGTAATCGCCGAGGCAAAGCGGCTACGGAAACCGCCCGCAGTGCGCCAACGCTCGAGGCCGCGGTCCACGATCGCCGCGCCATGCAAGCGGTAAACGACCAGAATTACAATCAGGCCAGTCATCGCGGCGAGCAACAACCAGCCGCCGCTCCGTGCGCTATCCACCCAATTCATATCCGCACCGGCATCGGACAAGCGATTGGGAAATACAAGCAAGGCGAGGCAGGCAAGGACCGCTGCCGCGGAGAAGTCGCAGAAGCGTTCCAAAAAGAAAATTCCAAACATGCTGGCCACAGGGAGGCGTTCTTTGCGGGCCAGGATCAGTGGCCGGACGGGCTCGCCGGCTCGTCCCAAAACAAAGATCGACGCGAAGCCCATCAGCGTCCCCGCGTAGGTGTTCCCAAAATCGGTGGGACCGACATACTTGCAGAAACGTTGCCACCGGACCGCGCGGATCGCATAACACCCATAAATCCCAACCAGGCAAAGCAAAAGAAGAATAATATTCGCCTGGCCGACGCTGGAGATGAATTTCCTCCACGTAAAGTCAGCCAAATGAATTTTATGGCGCGAGTGATAGGCGAGCGCCACCACGCCCGCCAAAATCAGCAACGCGATTAGTATCCTACGAAGTCTTCCACGCATTCGCACGCGAGGTTAACCGCTGCGGCAACGGGGTGTCAAGAAAGGAGGTGCGCGCACGTTCTAAAGAATTCGCATGTCCTTTAATGCCAGATGAATGCAGTGTTACAAATGTTTCGCGTAGTTTCGAGGTTCCGGACCTATTCCCGCGCGGCGAATCCGAATTTCTCGCTCATGATTTGGAGCCAGAAAGCCATCCAATCCAACAACCATCCTGTCCGATGTGTGTGGCGCTGGCGTCTCGCCGGCGATTTCGCAACGTGTGCAGGCCGGAAAAACCGCCGGCGAGACGCCTGCGCCACGAAAATCCTGCGTTCCGCCGATTATCAATGTCATCAGAAATTAGGATCATCGCTCGACCAGCCGCTCCAACGTGGAGAAAAATTCCGGGTAGGATACCGCGGCGCATTCGGCGTCGCGAATCACCGTTTCGCCTTCGGCTCCCAGCGCCGCGACGGCGAACGCCATGGCCATGCGATGATCGCCGTGCGGCTCGATTTCCGCGCCATGCAAGCGCCCTGCGGAGCGGCCCGCCACGCGCAAGCCGTCGGGAAGCTCCTCCACCTGCGCGCCCATTCGCCGAAGGTTCTCCGCCAGGACCGCGATGCGATCGCTTTCCTTCACGCGCAGCTCGGCCGCGTTGCGAATCTCAATTCCCTGCTCGGTGTACGGACCGAGCACGGCAATCGCGGGAAGCTCATCGATCAACTGGGCGATGGTGTCGCCCTCGATCGAGCCTCCCTTCAGCGGTTCGTGGCGGACGGAAACGTCGCCGACAAGCTCTCCGTGCTCGCTGCGAATCGAAACGAGGCTGACCGGCGCTCCCATCGAACCCAAGACATCGAGGACAGCGGAACGCGTGGGATTCAGGCCGACGTTGTGAATCACAAGGTTCGATTCCGGAAGCACCATCGCCGCCGCCAGGAAAAAAACGGCGGACGAAAGATCGCCCGGAACCGCAAGCGAGCGCCCCTTCAGGCTCGGTCGTCCATGAATGCGGATCGTGCGGCCCTCACGATCGAGTCGCGCGCCAAATTCGGCGAGAGCCAGTTCCGTGTGGTCGCGCGTGCGCACCGATTCCGTCACGGAGGTCACGCCATCCGCGAACAATCCGGCGAGAAGGACGGCGGACTTCACTTGCGCGCTTGGAACGGGAAGCTTGTAGTCGATAGGAGAGAGACGCGTGCCCTCAATCTTCAGCGGGGCGAAGCCTCCTTCGCGCGCGTGAATCCGGGCGCCCATCTGCGTGAGCGGGTCCATCACCCGGCGCATCGGCCGGCGCCGTAAGGAAGCGTCGCCCTCGAGGGTCGAGCGGAATTCCTGGCCGGCCAGAATCCCGGCGAGCAGGCGCATCGTCGTGCCCGAATTTCCGGCATCAAGCGTGTGGCGCGGCCTGCGCAGTCCCTCAAGGCCCAGGCCGGCGATTCGGACGCGGTCGCCCTGAATATCGATTTTCACACCCAGTTGCGTGAAACAATCAAGCGTGCTGCGGCAATCGGCAGCGGCGGAAAAGTGCGCAATTTCGCTCGCTCCTTCGGCGAGAGCCGCGAGCATCGCGTAACGATGGGAAATGGACTTGTCGCCGGGAACTTCGAGTGAACCGCTGATCGTGCGCGCAGGACGAATGATTTGTTTGGGCACGCCAGAATTCTAACATGCGGACAAACCTGGCCGCAGTTCCCCCGCAAGCGCCCCTCCGCCGCGGCGGAGGGGCGCTACATTGACGCAAATCCGACTTGTGAAATAACCTGGGAACGGGAGTATGATTCGGGGAAGCCATTTTCTGAGGAGGGACAGAAATGAAGCACTTCGTTGGATTGGTATTGGCCGCGCTGCTCGCCATCGCGCCGGCATTCGCGCAAGCGCCAAAAGGCTGGAAGTTGCGCTCGGACCATAGCTCCGACGCGTCCGACCCGGATGCCGCAGGCGCCAACAAGTTCGTTGTCAGCGGATCGGGTTTCCATGCCACAAATCCCATGGCGGCTGTCTACTGGAATCCTGCCAACACAGTCAGCGGCAATTACTCGGTCAAAGGCACATTCAAGCTGATCAAATCGACGGGCTACGACGAATACTACGGCCTGATCTTTGGCGGAAACGGCCTCGAAGGCCCGATGCAGAGCTACTTGTATTTCATGGTGACGGACGACGGCACGTATCTCATCAAGCGCCGTGATGGTTCCTCGACGCAAGGGGTGTCACCCAAAACGGCGAGCGCCGCGGTGAAAAAGCCCGACGCCAGCGGAACGGCAACCAACGCTTTGGAAGTGCGCGTGTTGGCTGACAAGATCGAATTCGTCATCAACGGCACGGTTGTCAACACGCTGCCCAAGACCGGTGCGGCCGCGAAGACCGACGGCATCTACGGCATGCGGATCAATCACCAACTCGACGTACAGATCGACGGATTCGGAGTGTCGAAGATGTAGTTTCATGTAGGACAGCCACTCTTGGCTGTCCTCTTACGTTCTGCCGAGATTGGGAGGGACAGCCAAGAGTGGCTGTCCTACAAAACCTGACAGAATTTGACACGCTTTCGGCGCTGTGCTCTAAATGAGATATGCCATCGGATCACGAAACGGAAGCAAGGCAGCGCTTCCAGGAAGCGTTTGCGGCGCAGATGGACGGCGATTACGACCGCGCCGTCGAGCTTTACCTCGGATCCCTGGCGCTGCATCCCACCGCCGAGGCTTACACGTTTCTCGGGTGGACGTATCATTTCCAGGGAAAAATCGAAGAAGCGATCGCGGAATGTAAGCGCGCCATCGAGATCGATCCTGACTTTGGCAATCCATACAACGACATCGGCGCCTACCTGATCGACCTCAACCGCTTTGATGAAGCCATACCGTGGCTCGAACAGGCCATGACCGCAAAGCGCTATGAGCCGCGCCACTTTCCTTACTTCAACCTGGGACGCGTCTATCTCGCCAAAGGCATGATCAACCGCGCCCGTGAACTTTTTCAGAAGTCGCTGGCCATCGAGCCGCGTTACACGCTCGCGCGCCAGGCGCTCGAAAGCGTCCGGCGGATGGTGAATTAGCGGCTTCCCTGCTGTACACTACGCGCGGCTACCCAACAACGAAAGGGAAAGGCGCACCGATTATGAATGTAATGCTTGTGGCGCTACTTTTTCTTCAGGCCGTTCAGACGAGCCCTTTGGTCGAAAATGATTTCTTACGAGCGTTCAAAAATAGCGCGCCGTGCGCGACTGCTGCGGCTTCCTGCGGCGACCGTGTTTTCGTGGCCCTCGCCTCTGTGGAAGTGAATGGTCAAAAGATGCAGCGAGGCGACATCAAAGTCTTCAAGGCCGGCGAACGCTACTCTCCTCCCAGGACCGGGGACTACCTCGAGGTGGCAATTAAACCGACCCATCCGAAAGTAATGCCACCGGGCGCCGGAACGCCGCCGCCACCGGGCAACAAGGTTTTGTACGACGGAAAAGATTTCACCGTGTTTGCGGAGAAAATGCAACCCGGCGAGTACGCCGCGCCCCACAGCCACAACGTACGCCTGGCCATTTTTCTGAACGACACGATGGTGCAGCAATGGACGGACGGCAAAGAAGAGACCAGAGAACTCGTGCCGGACGTGGTGATGTGGAGGCCGTCGGTGGTCCACGCTTCCAAGGACGTGGGCAAAGTTCCCATAAGCAATCTCCTGATCGAATTCAAACCCTAAGGCCCAATCTCAATGAAACGCAGCTCCCATCGAATTCTGACAACGCACGTCGGAAGCCTGATCCGTCCCGCGCGGCTTCTCGAACTCGTGCGCGCGAAAGAGGGCGGCGATGCCGCCGGCGCGCAAGCCTACGACCAATGCCTCAAAGATTCCGTCGCCGAAGTGGTTCGCCGGCAAGCCCAGGCGGGCATCGACATCGTCAACGACGGCGAGTTCGGAAAATCCACTAGTTGGTCGCTCTATGCCCTGAAACGCGTGAGCGGCTTCGAGTTGCGCCCGATCCAACCGGGCGCCGATCCATTTGCGCGGGGCGCGGACAGGGAGCGCTTCAAAGAATTTTACGCGGAACTCGAAGGGGGAAACGATCGTACCTGGTCGAACGTGACGAAGCGAGAAGCCGTGTGTGTCGCCCCCGTCAAATACACCGGCCTAGGCGAACTTCAGCATGACATCGACAACCTGAAAGCGGGTCTGCAGGGAGTGAACGTGGAAGAGGCATTCCTCCCGGTGGCCGCTCCCTCCAGCGCGATCCCAGACCGGAAGAACGAATACTACAAGAACGACGAAGAACTCGTTGTGGCTTTGGCGGAGGCCCTAAGAACGGAATACCGCGCCATCGTTGGCGCCGGCTTTCTGCTGCAACTGGACGACGCCCGCGCCGCAGTGACATACGACAGGATGGTGCCCCCGGCAAGCTTCGACGACTATTACCGCTGGGTGGGCCGCCACGTCGACGTCCTGAACCATGCATTGGATGGGATCCCTGAAGACCGCGTGCGCTACCACGTCTGCTGGGGAAGCTGGCCAGGACCGCACACGACGGACGTTCCGCTGAGGAAAATTGTCGACCTCATTCTCAAGGTCCGCGCCGGCGCCTACCTCATCGAGGCGGCCAATCCCCGCCACGAACACGAATGGCGCGTCTGGAAGGACGTCAAGCTGCCGGAAGGCAAGATCCTGGCCCCCGGCGTCGTCAGCCATGGCACAAACGTCGTGGAGCATCCGGAGCTCGTAGCCGAGCGCATCCTGCGGTTCGCCGGGCTCGTCGGCCGGGAGAACGTCATCGCCAGCACCGATTGCGGCTTCGCACAGGAGCAATTCAACCGGCGCGTTCATCCCTCGATCATGTGGGCCAAGCTGGAGGCCATGGCCGAGGGCGCTCGAATCGCCAGCGAAGAGCTTTGGGGGCACGCCAAAGTTGAGCAAAGCCGAGCGTCTCGATAGCCGGCGTGGATAGCACCGATGGACGGTCAATTCGGTGCCTGGGAACGCCAATCTCCCGATTGGCGGGTTGCAAGACGCCAATCGGGAGATTGGCGTTCCCAGATGCGACGCCTACTGTTCGGCCTAAGTAAGCGTAGTAATCAATTCTGACGTAAGAGTTTTGCAGAAATGCTGGAGCCGAGGCCCGGACTTGAACCGGGGACCTGTCGATTACGAATCGACTGCTCTACCAACTGAGCTACCTCGGCCCGGTGTAATTCACTCTAGCATCGCGCGGAAAATAGTGTCAAACGGTGGCGTTAGAATGTGAACGCCCGCCTGTCAGAGCGGCAACAATTTGCTTGCCGTGAAAGCGCCCATTTTCGATGAAAATCTCGCTAGTGTGATTTCCGCCGATCACAACTCCGGCGACGAAAATTCCCGGGACGTTGCTCTCATGCGTCATGGGGTCCATGGTGGGCTTGTTGGTTACCGGATCGAGCGACATTCCCAGGGATCGCAGGAATTCGAAGTCCGGATGGTACCCGGTCAGAGCAAAAACCTGGTCAGCGGGCAATGACATTTCGCCGGCGTGGCCCGAAACCACGACTCGGCCCGTTTCGAAGCGCTTCACTTCCGTTTCAAAAAGCGCGCGGACCTGCCCGGCCTTGATGCGGTTCTCGATGTCCGGCCGAACCCAATATTTGATCGTCGCGCCAAGTTCCGCGCGCCGGTGAACCAGCGTGACTTTCGCGCCATTGCGGTAAAGATCCAGCGCCGCTTCCGCAGCCGAATTTTTCCCGCCGATCACTACAACATCCTGACGCCAGAAGGAATGAGCCTCCGTGTAGTAATGCGAGACGTGCGGCAAATCTTCTCCGGGAATGCCAAGACGATTCGGAAGGTCGTAGTAGCCGGTGGCCACCGCGATTTTTTTGGCTGCGAATTGCGCGGGAATTCCCTGCTCGTCCCGCGTATGCACGCTGAATTTTCCGTCGGCGCCATCCACGCGTTCCACACAGTAGCCAAGACGCAAGTCCAGGTCATAATGCTCGGCGCACTTTCGATAATATTTGAGCGCCTCGCTGCGAGTGGGTTTCTCGGCGGCGCTCGTGAGCGGCAGATCGCCGATTTCCAGAAGTTCCGGCGTCGTGAAAAACACCATATTGACGGGGTAATGGTAGAGAGAATTGCAAAGGCACCCTTTGTCGATCACCAGCGGGCGCATTCCAGCGCGCTTGGCTTCAATGGCGCAGGCCAGCCCGGTGGGCCCCGCGCCGATGCAAATCAGGTCATACGTGCTCATAAAGAAAGTGTGCCCCGGGAAGAAATGTTTTGCAACCGCATCGGCACGCGCCTTGTGGCGCCGGCGTCTCGCCGGCAATTTTTCTATCTCCCACACATCTCAAAATGCCGGCGAGACGCCGGCGCTACGAAAACCTCCATTCGCCAGTGAGTCAAATATCTTAAGTTTCAACAATCGAAATCTATTGTGAGAAATGCGGTTCCGGTGAGACGCACCTACTTGACAGATGCTGGGTGAGGAGTGGTTTGCGCTCTGAGAATTCTGGCATCTTTGCGCCCTTTAATTCGCAATTGCAACCGGTCCATGTATAAATAAATAACCGGTGTCGTATAAAGAGTAAGAGCTTGGCTAACCATCAAGCCGCCCACAATGCTGATCCCAAGGGGGCGGCGCATTTCCGAACCCGTGCCGGTCATCAACGCCAGCGGCAGTCCTCCGAAAAGCGCAGCTATAGTCGCCATCATGATCGGGCGGAACCTCAGCTGGCACGCCTGATAAATCGATTCCTCGGGGGTCTTCCCTGTCCGCTCCGTTTCAATCGCGAAATCAATCATCATGATGGCGTTCTTTATTACAATCCCGATCAATAAAACAATGGCGATGAGCGCGATGACGGTCAGTTCGTTGTGAGAGATCAGCAACGCCAAAAGAGCTCCCACTCCAGCCGACGGCAAAGTTGAAAGAATCGTTATCGGGTGGATGTAACTTTCATAAAGCATTCCCAAAACAATGTATACAGCCACGAGCGCGGCCAAAATCAGCCACGGCTGGCTTGACAGCGAGGATTGAAAGGCTTGTGCGTTTCCCTGAAATGTCGGATGAATATCGGCAGGAAGTCCCATATGGAAGACTGCTTCTTGGATCTTCGTCACTGCTTCACCCAGAGCGACCCCCT
>JBGQJJ010000026.1:0-16419 GCA_041498955.1 Terriglobia bacterium | reverse complement strand
GGACTCTCAAGCAGGTCTTGATAGTTCAGTCCGAGCTCTCCAACTTTCACGATCGTGCCATTGTCGACCACACAAAACGCCAGGAATGGGCATCTCCCATCCGCAACCGCCAGGACGGGGGTGCCGTCAGCCGGGTTGGACCCGGCAACCAGACCAGTCGGTTGACTGGCCCAGGAGTCCCCGCCGCCGGGACTAAACTCACTTTCAGAACGAGTGAACGCAAGTGACGTAGTCGGCGTCGCAACCGAGAACAAGACAGGATTCGACACGCCACCGCCGGGGCCCGGATTTAACACCGTGACGGAGACAAGGCTGGCCGTAGCGATGTCCGAGGCAAAGATGGCGGCGGTCAGTTGGATTCCGCTGGCAAAGGTCGTTGTGCGAGGGCTTCCGTTCCACAGAATTGCCGCTCCGTTCACAAATCCGGAGCCGTTCACCGTTAGCGTGAATGCTGGTCCGCCGGGCATGGCTGCCGCGGGGACCGTGGGATTGTTCAAGAAAGGCGCCGGATTGTTTTGCGCCGCGACCGGCGAACAAGTTGACGCAAGAACAAGGGTGAAAATTCCTGCCGCGAGGATTGTGCGCACGGACGCCTCCTGCACAGTTGTCAGCGGGGCTGGGAACAACCGCCCATCGCGGACGCGCGAGAAGTTCAATGAGGTCTGATTAGTCAGCTTCTAATAGTGAGACTTGACAAAGATCCAGGATGCCGGAACAGAGCCTAGATCCGCCGGGATCGCTGTCTCCACTGGCAGCATAATGTGTCATGAAACGTGACACCTGTCAACCCTGCCGTCTAAAAAGAGGCGACCCTCAACTTGTCCTCCTGGTCCTTCCATTCATTTCGCTGAGTTGAATTCGCGCCAGTGAAATTCAAAGGAGGCGTCGCGATGGGCCAGCAGGTAGGAAATGCTGTGGCCGCCCGGGTAGAGGTGGAATTCGTGGGGAATCTTGAGGGAATCGAGCGTCTCGTGCAGTTCGCTTGCGCCGCGGTAGAAGCCATACGAGTCTTCCGTACCGCAATCGAAATAAATTTTCATTTTCACAAGCGCGGGCGCATTCTTCCGGGCCAGCAAATAAGGACCGTTCAGATCCCAGAATTTCTGGTCGATCGGATTGCCAAACACTTTTGCCAGCAGCCCCGCCGCCAGATTCCCCGACGACGCGCCGGCGCTCACTCCCCGGGGCGGCGCTCGCATCAATGCCCCGCTATGAGCGCTGGCCGAACCGAACAGCTCCGGATGCGCAAACGCCATTCGCAAGGCTCCGTACCCGCCCATCGAAAAACCGGTGATCCCGCGCGCGGCGCGCTCCGTCCGAATCCGATAGGTGCGCTCGACAAACGGAACGAATTCGCGCAGGAAAAAATCGCTATACGGAGTTTTGCCGTCCCGTGAGTTGATGTAAAACGTGTCCCCGCCGTCCGGCGCCACGACCAGGAATTCGCCTACCATGTTTTGGCGCCGCAAATCCTGCAAGCTGGTCCACTCCCCATCTAGAGCGATCGACTGCTCGTTCCCGCCGAGCCCGTGCAGCAAGTACAACACCGGGTACTTTCTTGTTTTTGCATCCGCCGCCGAATAGCTGGCTGGCAGGTAGACGCAATATCGCACGGAGGAACTCAGTAGGGCGCTGTGGAAGGGGTGACAAACCGCACGTTCCTGCGCGTGCGCTCCGGCCGTAGCCAGCAGCGCCAGGAACAAAAACCCCGAGAGGCGGCCGGGACGATGACTCTGAAAGAAGGAGGACATAAAAGAAGTTTCCATTGTAGGGGCGCGCCTGAGTTGGAACAAGAGGACTTAGCAGGGCCCTTCGCCGTCTTACAGAATCCTTACGGGCTGTGCACGACTTCTTAACTTGGGGAGACGCATGATTCTCTTGCAAGGTAGCAACCGCGCTAGCGAATTGCGAAGCAACGAAGAATGACAAAGCGCACAGCGCGGTGTGGCGATGGACGAATACCAATGGCATCAAAACGCGACTGCTTCGAGTAGCTGCGATTTAGGAGCCACCGGGCACGTAGCGGAAACGATGCCGCATCCATGGGTACTCGGACGGCTCCGGGAGGAGGTCCAATGGCCATGACAATTTTCTTTATGCTGAATGGCATGGGCGTCGCTTTTCTGTTGTATATGCTGGCAAACTTCTGGAAAGAGGGGCATCGGCCAAAGAGCAATGCCCGGAAGTATGCGATGGAGTTTGGGAGACGGCATTGGGCTGACGCGATCGTCTTGACGCCCCCGATTTCACATGCGGCCCAGCGCGGGATCTCAGTTATTCCATTTCATTCGCGAGAGCTGGAATTTAGCGACGCGCCAATTCACAGTACAGCCTCGCGGGGAACTCCTGCAGCGCCGGCGAGACGGATTTCCACATGGTGAATGAAAAGCAGGCTCAGGCTGCAGGATTATGATGGGTTGAAGGAAGGACGACAATGTTAGACACGATTTTTGCGATCTCGACGCTGCTATTCTTTGCGTTGTCCGTTCTGTACGTGAAATTCTGCGATGGCTTGAGGTAAGGAAGATGCTCGATACGATCGTATCACTGGCGGTGTGCGCGGCATTGCTTGTTTATCTTGTGTACGCGATGCTGCGCCCGGAAAAGTTCTGACCATGACCAACAACGGCTGGTTCCAAATTCTGTTCTTCCTGATGGTGGTCCTCGCGCTTACGAAGCCTCTGGGCTCGTTCATGACCCGCGTTTTCAACCGGGAGAAAACTTTTCTCGACCCGGTCCTGCGTCCCATCGAAAAGCTGGTCTACCGGCTGACGGGCGTCGATGAAACAAAAGAGATGCGCTGGACAGAATACGCCGGCGCGATGCTGATCTTCAGCGGGATCACGATGTTTGTGACTTACGTGATCGAGCGAGTGCAAAACCATCTGCCGCTCAACCCGCAGAAACTTGCCGCCGTGGCGCCGGACCTGGCGTTCAACACGGCCGCGTCCTTTACGACCAACACCAACTGGCAGGCTTATGTGCCGGAGACGACCATGTCGTACCTGACGCAGATGGCCGGCCTCGCGTACCACAATTTTATTTCCGCGGCGGTAGGGATCGCTCTGGCCATCGCCATCGTTCGCGGGATCGCGCGGCGCGAACAGGATACGCTGGGGAACTTCTGGGTGGATATGACGCGAGCAACGTTCTGGGTGCTGATGCCGGCTTGCGTGTTGGGAGCGCTTTTCCTGGTCTGGCAGGGTGTGCCGCAGAACTTCAAACCGTACGATACGGCACAGCTCGTGGACCCGCAGATGGTGCAGACATCTGATTCCGCCGGGAAGACGACTACGCAGATCGTCAAGGAACAGACGATCGCGCAGGGGCCGGTCGCCTCGCAAGAATTGATTAAGGAATTAGGAACCAACGGCGGCGGTTTTTTCAACGCCAACAGCGCTCATCCGTATGAGAATCCCACTCCGCTCACGAACTTCTTCGAGCTGGTTCTAATTTTCGCAATCGGATCGGCTTTGACCTACACGCTCGGGCAGATGACGGGCTCGCCGCGCCACGGCTGGGCGGTGTGGTGTGCGATGGCGATTCTGTTTCTAGTGGGAGTCACCGTGGCGTACTCGGCCGAAGCGCGGGGAAATCCGCTGGTGCAAACCTCGGCGAATCATTTGCAGCCGGCCGGAAACATGGAGGGCAAGGAGGTTCGCTTCGGCATTGCCAACTCAGCGCTGTGGGCCGTGGTGACAACGGACACCAGTTGCGGCGCGGTCAACTCAATGCACGACTCTTACACGCCACTCGGGGGGATGATTCCACTGATCAACATACTTCTCGGCGAGGTTGTGTTCGGCGGCGTCGGCTCCGGCCTCTACGGAATCATCGTGTTCATTATCCTCTCCGTGTTCATCGCGGGACTGATGGTGGGACGCACGCCTGAATACCTGGGCAAGAAAATTGAAGCTTTCGACGTGAAGATGGCCATGCTCACGGTTTTGATATATCCGCTGCTGGTTCTGACGTTCACCGCCATTTCCGTGGTCGCGCCCAAGTTTGGCTTATCGAGTCTCGCGAACGCGGGTCCGCACGGACTGTCGGAAATCTTTTACGCCTATGCGGAAGCGGGCGCGAACAACGGCTCGGCGTTCGCCGGACTCAGTGCCAACACCCTTTGGTACAACACGACGCTCGCGGCGACGATGCTGTTTGGCCGGTTTTTCATGGTAATTCCCGTGCTGGCGATCGCCGGAAGCCTGGTCCGGAAGAAGCATGTCCCGCAAACCTCGGGCACGTTCCCGGTGACGACGCCGCTGTTCACTGGCCTGCTGATTTCCGTGGTTTTGATTGTTGGCGCACTGACCTTTTTCCCGGCGCTCAGCCTGGGCCCGATTCTCGAACACCTGCTGATGTACGCGGGAAAAACTTTCTGAGGAATCCTCCATGACACCCCAAGCAAGGAAGAGCAAGTCGATCTGGGACGGCGCAATTGCCCGTCGCGCGACGTGGGAATCGTTCGTAAAACTGAATCCGGTGACGCTCATGAAGAACCCGGTCATGTTCGTTGTCGAGATTGGCGCGGCGTTGCTCACAGTGGAACTCGTGAGCCACGTGCTGCATCACACGAAGGGATTTGGATTTGAATTTCAAATCACGGTCTGGCTGTGGTTCACGGTGCTGTTCGCCAATTTCGCCGAAGCCATGGCCGAAGGGCGCGGCAAGGCGCAGGCGGACACGCTGCGCAAGGCCCGCACGGAAACCGTCGCGTATAAATTGAAACCCGATGGATGCACAGTGGAAATTTCCGGCGCCAAACTGCGCACGGGCGACGTGGTCGTGGTCATCGCCGGGCAATTTATTCCAGGAGACGGCGAAGTCATCGAAGGCGTGGCGTCCGTCGATGAATCCGCCATCACCGGCGAATCCGCGCCGGTGATTCGTGAATCGGGCGGGGATCGCTCGGCGGTCACGGGCGGTACGCGCGTGCTTTCCGATGAAATCAAAGTGCGCATCACGTCGAATCCCGGCGAGACGTTTCTCGACCGCATGATCAAGATGGTCGAGGGAGCCTCGCGCCAGAAAACGCCGAACGAAATCGCGCTGAACATTCTCCTCTGCGGGCTCACGATTATTTTCTTGCTGGCCGTCGCGGCGCTGCAACCGATGGCCATCTATTCGGGCGCGCCGCAAAGCGCCTTCGTGCTTTGGTCCCTGCTGGTGTGCCTGATTCCGACGACGATCGGCGGATTGCTTTCGGCCATCGGCATCGCGGGAATCGACCGCGTCATTCAGCGCAACGTGATGGCCATGTCGGGCCGCGCCGTCGAAGCCGCGGGAGATGTCGACACGCTGCTGCTCGACAAAACCGGAACGATCACGCTCGGCAACCGGCAGGCGACGGAGTTAATTACCGCCCCCGGCGTGACGGACGCGGAACTGGCCGACGCGGCGCAACTCGCCTCGCTGGCCGACGAAACTCCCGAGGGGCGCTCGATCGTGGTGCTGGTAAAGGAAAAGTACGGATTGCGCGGGCGGCCATTGTCCTCCCTCGAAGCCACATTCATTCCCTTCACCGCGCAGACACGCATGTCCGGCGTTGATTTCAACGGCCGCGCGATCCGCAAGGGTGCGCCTGACTCGATCAAAAAATATGTCATCGAACATGGCGGCACGATACCGTCAGAGGTCGATGACGTCGTGCAAATCGTGGCTAGCTCCGGCGCCACGCCGCTGCTGGTCGCGATCAGCAGCCGAATCATGGGCACGGTGCGGCTCAAGGACATCGTCAAAGGCGGCATGCGCGAGCGCTTCGATCACCTTCGCGCCATGGGAATCCGCACGGTAATGATCACTGGAGACAATCGTCTGACCGCCGCGGCCATCGCGCAGGAAGCAGGCGTCGATGATTTTCTGGCCGAGGCCAAGCCGGAAGACAAGCTTGCCCTGATCCGCAAGGAACAGGCCAAGGGCAAACTGGTGGCGATGACCGGCGACGGCACCAACGACGCGCCGGCGCTGGCACAGGCAGACGTGGGCCTCGCGATGAACGCGGGCACGCAGGCGGCCAAGGAAGCAGGCAACATGGTCGACCTCGATTCCAACCCGACCAAACTGATCGAAGTGGTGGAAATCGGCAAGCAAATGCTGATCACGCGCGGCGCGCTGACCACATTTTCCGTGGCCAACGACGTGGCGAAATATTTCGCGATCATCCCCGCCATGTTCGCGGGCGCCTTCCCGGTGCTCCAGGCTCTGAACATCATGCGGCTGCAGACTCCCGAATCGGCGATCCTGTCCGCAGTGATCTTCAACGCGCTGATCATCGTGGCCCTCGTGCCGCTCGCCTTGCGCGGCGTGAAATATCGTCCCATGGGTGCGTCGGCGCTGCTGCAGTGGAATCTGCTGGTCTACGGCGTGGGCGGGATCATCGCTCCCTTCATCGGCATCAAGCTGATCGATTTGGTAATTACCAGCCTGCACTGGGCTTGAGAAAGAGAGTTCGTCTTGAGGACACTGCGATGAAAAAGCACTTCATGACTTCCATCTGGATGACCATTGTGACGACGGTGCTGCTCGGCATCGTCTACCCCTTCTTGGTGACGGGCCTGGCGCAAGTTCTCTTTCCCCGGCAAGCCAACGGCGACCTCATCACGATGAACGGAAAGATCGTCGGCTCGCGCCTCATCGGCCAGCCGTTTTCCTCGCCCGGATATTTTCGCTCGCGTCCCTCCGCGGCAGGCACTGGCTATGACGCAGGTAACTCGGGCGGCTCGAACCTCGGGCCCACCAATAAAATGCTGATCGATCGCATGACCGGCGACGTGCAAAAGGCCCAGGCCGAAAATCCGAACGCGCCGGTCCCGATGGACCTGGTCACGACGTCCGGCTCGGGCCTCGATCCGCACATTTCACCGGAAGCCGCGGCGTTCCAGGTTCCACGAATCGCTCGCGAGCGCAAAATGAGCGAAGCCGACGTCAGCGCCCTCATCGACAAGCACACCGAAACCCGCCAGCTAGGATTCCTCGGCGAGCCCCGCGTCAACGTGCTCGAACTGAACCTCGCCCTCGATGCGACTCACCCGATGCACTAAGTAGAACAGGCTTCAGCCTGTTTGGTTTCGGCCATCGCTTGGGCCCAAAACCCACAGGCTGAAGCCTGTGCTACGAAGAACTATTTTTTCTTCGGTTTGCTCGGAGCGGGAATGGCAGGCTCAAACCGGTAGCCCACCCACGGATCCGTATGGATGTACTTGGGATGGGCCGGGTCCGGCTCGATCTTCTTCCGCAACTGGTTGATGAACACGCGCAAGTATTCCGTCTCGTCGCCGTAGTCGGGTCCCCAGACGGCCTGCAGGAGGCGCCGGTGCTCCAGCGGCTTGCCCTGGCTGGCCACGAGGTGGCGGAGAAGGTCAAACTCCTTCGGCGTCAGACGCACCGGGCGGCCCTGGACCAGCAATTTCCTGCGTTCGAAATCAATCTCCAGATCGTTCGAAACGTACGCGGGGACAGGCTCGGCCGAAGTCGTGCGCCGCAAGGCCGCGCGAATGCGCGCCAGGAGCTCTTCCATCCCGAAAGGTTTTACTACGTAGTCGTCGGCTCCCGCATCGAGCGCGAGCACTTTGTCGTGCTCCGTATTCCTGACGGTCAACATGATAATGGCAACGTCGGATTGATCGCGAATCTCGCGGCAGGTGTCGAGACCGCTTTTGCCCGGCATATTGACGTCCAACAGGACCAGCTCAGGGCGCTCCTTCCGCATGGTTTCGAGCGCTTCTTCCCCGCTGCGAGCTTCCAGCACCGTATAGCCATTGCTCGACAGCGTCGTCCGCATCACGCGGCGAATCTGCGGTTCGTCGTCCACTACCAGAATCGTGGGTGTGCTCATTTTTGTTCCGTAGTCCCCCTGAGAATCGGCAAGCTAAAGGTAAACACAGACCCGTGTCCCACCTGGCTGATGACCCCGATCGTTCCCTCATGCGCCTCGACAATCGCCTTGGCGATAGGCAAACCCATGCCCGTGCCCTGCACGCGATAGCGCTGATCCGTGCCGCGGTAAAACTTGTCGAAAATGAGGCCGAGTTCGGCCTCGCCAATTCCCGGACCCTGATCGGCCACGCTGAACTGGACGGATTCGTCCTTCTCTTCCGCGCCGATCGTTATGGCATGGTCCGGAGAGGAATACAAATTCGCGTTCTGGATCAAATGGACCAGCACTTCCTGCGCGCGCGCGAAGTCCGCGCGAACCCGCAGGTCCGGATTTTTTAATTCAATGCGGATCGGCCGCGTCCCCAGAACCCCTTTGCATACATCGAGCGCGCCGGCAATCAAATCGTCCGCGCGAACGGTTTCGAGCTGAAGTTTGACTTCGCCGGCCTCCAGACGCGCCATCTCCGCGGCTTCCCCGACGAGACGGTTCAGTCGGTCGCATTCTTCATCGATAATGTGGAGCAGTTCGTCCCGCTGGCCCTCGTCGAGCTTGGCCGGAGAAAGCAGCGTTGTGACCGAAGCCTTCATGGACGTGAGCGGGGTGCGGAAATCGTGCGTGATCGCGTCCAGCAAGGCCGACTTCAGGCGTTCGCCCTCGCGGGCCGCTTCGGTCTTCCCCACCATCTCGATGGCATGGGCCCGCTCGATGGCCACCGCGATCAGCGTGCCCATGGCCTCCAAAGACTCCCGCGAAAGGACGGGACCCGAAATCCCCATGCTGCCAAGGATCTTCGAGCCGAGGCGCAACGGAGCAAAGCAGACGCTGTGCTGAGCATCGATCTGCAGCTCTTCGCGCGCGATAACCGCTTTCAAATAGGCCGCATCGAGCTGCGGCATATTCATTCCTGAGCGGTACACTTTTTGCTTGTCCGACAGGAACAGCGCCGCTGCTCCGACCTCGAACGTTTCCACGATCTGGCGCGGAATGGCGTTCAACAATTCGATGGGATTCCCGGCGCTCAAGAGGCGCTGGCTGAATTTATAGAGGCGCTCCACTTCATGGCGCCGGCGGTTCGCTTCCGCGGCCTGGTTGCGCGCGCGCGTGGAGAGATCGCTGGCCAGGACTGAAGTCGCCAAGAAGGTCACAAGCGCGACCCAGTTTTGAGGGTCTTCGATGAAAAACGTCCCCACGGGCGGCAGGAAAAAGTAATTGTAAGTCAGCGTCGCAACCAGTGACATGAACACGGAAACGCCCAGTCCCCAAAAAGCGGAGACACCAAGGATGGCCAGCAAATACGTGAACGCCACGGTGGTGGCATTGAACCGGTGCGCATGCAGGTAGAAATACGTAATGGCCAAAACCGCGGCCAGCGCGGCCGCATATCGCGCGAGGGTAGTGGGCAGATTCTTGGTCACGGGCCGAATCTAGCCTAGCATTTCCTGGGCGGAATGAACGAGAATATCTGGCGTGACAAAAACACCAGAAGAATGGCTGGAAGAGGTCTCCCCCAAGGAACGCACCGAGGGAATTCTGAAGCTGTTTCTGGGCTACGCCCCGGGCGTGGGCAAGACGTTCAGCATGTTGAGCGAAGCCATCCGGCGGCGAAGCCGTGGAGAAGACGTTGTCATCGGCTTCGTTGAAACGCACGGAAGGAAAGGCATCGCCGAACTGGCCTCCCAGCTCGAACAAGTCCCCCGGCGAAAAATCGAGTACAAAGGCACAATCTTCGAGGAGATGGACCCCGACGCCATCAAGGCCAGAAAACCTCGTGTCGTTCTCGTCGACGAGCTGGCGCATACCAATATTCCAGGAAGCAAACACCGGAAACGGTACGAGGACGTGCTGGACCTCGTCGAAGCGAAAATGGAAGTGCTCTCGACGGTCAACGTGCAGCATCTCGAAAGCATCGCCCCCACCGTTGGCGCGATCACTGGAATCAAGATTCGCGAAACCGTCCCGGATTGGGTGATGGAACACGCCAATGAAATCGTCATGGTCGATTTGACGCCGGAAGCTCTGCAGAACCGGATGAAGCGCGGCGAGGTCTATCACACCGAAAAAGTGGACCAGGCTCTGAAAAACTTTTTCCGCAGAGGAAATCTGATCGCCCTTCGCGAGCTTGCTCTGCGGCAAGTGGCCGAACAGGTGGACCGCAGCCTGGAAACCTACATGGAGCAGAAGGACATCCAGGATCCCTGGCCAGTCCGTGAGCGGATGGCGGTGTGCTTCAGCTCGAATCCCCGGGCGCAATATTTGATCGCGCGCGCCGCCCGCATGGCGCGCCGGATGGACGCCGAACTGTACGCCATCTATGTGGACATCGGCCACGACACATCGGAGCAGGACAAGAACTCGCTCAACGCCAACATTCAATTCTCGGAAAGCCTCGGCGCGAAGGTCGTGAAATTGACGGGCAAGGATGTGTCTTCCGCCACAGCGGAGTTCGTTCGCGAAAAGCATGTGACCCAGGTAATCTTTGGCCGGTCCGCGGTCGAAGGGTGGAGGAAGTATTTGTACATGACCGCCATCCACCGCTTCTTGCGCGACGCCCCGGCGGTGGATGTGCACATCGTCACGCAGGAAACCGATTGAAGCGCGCCTGGGAACGCCAATCTCCCGATTGGCGGGTTGAATGACGCCAATCGGGAGATTGGCGTTCCCGGGCCACATGAAAAAGTGGATTACTCCTCCGGCCTTTTGTGGATGAACTCGCGCGCCGTCACGTTGTGGCGATATTCAAACAGCTTGGCGAGCTGCCCGCGCACATACCTGCCCGCGAAGCATCGCCCAAGAACGCCGAACGGAAGAGCATATTCCACGCGGTCTTCGAGAATGCACGCGGCGGGTCCGTCCGGCTCAAATGTGTGCGTGTGTTTCCAGTACGCAAACGGGCCTGAAACCTGGACGTCCGAAAAGTAGCGGCCGTCTCCAAAGTCCTGATGCTCCGCGACCCACCGCCGCCGAAACGGCCATCGCCCAAACTGGAGCACAACGCGCGCGCCGCGTTCTATTCCGCCAGTTCTTTCAATCACTTTTACGTGTTCACCAGGAGGCGTAAGCCGTTCCAATGCTCCCGGCGAAGCATGCCATGCGTACACGTCAGAGGCAGGAGCGTCGATTCGAGAACGGCAAATAAAAGTTTCCGTTTTCATGTCGTCCCTTTGCAGAGCAGTTCAACGCCCCTGTAGCGCCGGCATCTTGCCGGCAGTATTCGAGTTTGAAACTAAGACACGGAGCCGGCGGGACGCCGGCGCTACCAAAGCGTCGGCGCACCAGAGCTTTTCGAAAAACGAATCACGACCCAGACCGACTCACGAAATGCAGACGCCGGGCGCTTGCAGAATGTACAATATCCCGCTGCACCGGACCGGGCTCGAAACGCATCCAATGCCTCGAGTTGCGACACCGATTGAAAATACCCGAGTCCTCAGTGAATCGTACGATACCGAAAATCTCAAGAGGAGAATATGGCCCATTTATTTGACCCACTATCGATTCGCGGAATCACGCTGCAAAACCGTATTGTCGTTTCCCCGATGTGCCAATATTCCAGCCAGGATGGATTCGCGAACGATTGGCACCTCGTGCACCTGGGCAGCCGCGCGATCGGTGGCGCGAGCTTGGTCTTTGCGGAAGCATCCGCAGTCACCGCCGAAGGCCGAATCACTGCGGAGGACCTCGGAATTTATAAGGACGCGCACGTCGAGTATCTTTCGCGCATCGTTCGATTTCTGAAAAGCCAGGGGACTGTTCCGGGCATGCAGATCGCGCATGCGGGGCGCAAAGGCAGCACGCAGCGGCCCTGGGAAGGCCCCAACAAAGTTTCTGTCGCGGATGGCGGCTGGGTGCCGGTGGCGCCAAGCGCGGCCGCGTTCTCGGAAACCTACCCCATGCCACGAGCCCTTTTGAAAGAGGAGATTCGCGCCATCGTGGACGCATTCGCGCAGGCCGCGCGTCGCGCGATGGAAGCGGGCTATCAGGTCCTGGAGATTCACGCCGCGCACGGCTATCTGGCCCACGAATTCTTTTCCCCGCTCAGCAATTTCCGGACAGACGAGTACGGCGGATCGTTCGAAAACCGGACTCGGATCGGGCGCGAAATCGTTTCCGCGGTCCGGAAGGTGTGGCCGGAAAATCTTCCTCTTTTCATTCGAATCTCGGCGACGGATTGGAAGGAAGGCGGCTGGGATCTGGACCAAGCCGTGGAGTTGGCGAAGCAGCTCAAGCCTCTGGGCGTGGACCTGGTGGATTGTTCCTCCGCGGGACTCGCCGTGGATCAGAAAATCATTGCCGGCCCCTGCTTTCAGGTTCCCTTCGCCGAACGCATCCGCCGCGACGCGAACATTCCAACCGCTACCGTCGGATTGATAGAGACCAAGGAGCAGGTCGCGGATATCCTCGCCAAAAATCAGGCCGATTTGGTTTTCATGGCGCGTGAATTCCTGCGCGATCCCTACTGGCCTCTGCGAGCCGCCCGCGAATTGAAACAAAAAATAAGCTGGCCCGCGCAATATCTGCGAGCGGCGCCACCGGAATCTCCCGCGCGGAAACCGACAGAAGCCGCGGCAACTCAAGAAAAATCAGCCCGGTAGATATCGAGACTGTTTATTCGTGTGAAGATGTTGGAGCCGCAAGAGGGATGCAGGTTTTCGTAGCGCCGGCGTCTCGCCGGCATTTTTCGCACTGCGTCGAGACAAGGAAAATTGCCGACGAGACGCCGGCGCTACGAAAATCTGCATCCCTTCGTGAATTAGACGAATTGCGTTTCGCCGATCGGATTCGCCCCGAGAAATTCACGTTAGGAGCGGACGCGCATACGGGAAAACATTCCTAGAATGGCGCGAACTTCGGGGAGGCCGAGCGCTGCGGCCCCGGCAAAATAGGCGAGGCCATAAGGGCCCAGGACCACGATCGCGAGGAGAATTGGGTTGCGGTGACCGGCCGCGAGCAATACCGCGCGGCCTATCCCTGCGGCCACCAGCGCAGCGCCCCAGCCCTTGGCAAGATATACAGGAGAAAGGCCTGTCGCGCCAATTCTCCGATTCAACGTGCGGCGCAGCAGCGTGAACTCGACCCAGGAAGAAATGCCCGCTGAAATCGTGAGTCCGGCGACGCCCCATCGCGAATCAATTCCCAACGCGTGGGGCAGCGGGATCGCCGAAAGATATCCAAGCACAGTGGTTAAGACGACTCGGATGACCGCGTAGTTCAGGGGCGTGCGCGTATCTTTCAACGCATAGTAGGTGGACGAATAGAGGCGCCCGAGAGTGGACGCCAGCAGTCCTACCGTCGACCCCGCCAGTATCCCCCAAACATAGTTTGCGTCCGAATGGGTGAAGCGGCCGGACTGATAGATCGCGGCCACGATCACATCGCCCAATACGAGAAACGCCGCAACCGACGGAATCACGAAAAATGCAATTTGCCGCAGCCCAGCATTGAGGCGCGCGCGCAGCACTTCGGCGACTTCGGATTCCGCACCCACTGCGCCCGACATGGCCGGAAGTTCCGCCGCCGACACGGACATCCCGAACAGGCTTACCGGAAGCGTGTACAACGTTTGCGCGTAGGCCAGCGCGGCGACCGCGCCTGTCGGCAGCAGGCTGGCGAGCAGCGCATCCACATAGGCGCTGATCTGCACGACTCCCCTGCTGATAAACACCGGAAAGAAATTGCGGACGACCGTTCGGACATTTTCCAGGTGAAAAGCAAACGACAGGTGCAAACCTTTCAGCAGCCCCAACACCACGGGCAGTTGGATCGCCACCATCAGCGCCGCGCCCACGACCGATCCCCACGATAAAACAATGGCCAACGGAAACTGCGCGTATCGCTCGCCGAATCCCCACAGCGTGGCGATCATCGCCGCGTTCCAAATTACCGGCGCCGTATAGGAAAGAAAAAATCGCCGGTGACTGTTCAAGATTCCGAGGCACCACGCGGAAAAAACAAAAAGTCCCGCGCCCGGAAACAGGATGCGAACGATCCGAATGGTCAATTCGCGTTTTTCGCCGCTGAATCCTGGCGCAATCGCGTCGATAAGATAAGGAGTCGCCAAAATGCCAAACAAAACGAGGACAGAAGTGCTGAGCGCGAGCAAGGCCGCCACGGCCCCGGCGGTGCGGCGGGCTTCCTCATCTTCCTCGCGCGCCAGCAGCGCGGCGTAAACGGGGATGAAAGATGCCGAGAGCACCCCTTCGCCAAACAAATTTTGCAGCGCATTGGGAATCCGGAAGGCCGCCTTGAACGCGTCCGCGGCGTCGGAATTCCCGAAATAGTGGGCAAAGACTCGATCGCGAATGAGTCCCGCGATGCGGCTGAGGAAAATTCCGGAGGCGACGAGAAACGACGAGCGCTTCGAGGCGAAGCGGCCCGCAACCGCTGTCCCGGACCCGCTCACGAGCAGTTTCTGCAAGGGGAATTCATAGTGTCGCGTCAACCATTACAAGAGCAGCACGCCTAGAAGTCAACCACGACTGTGGAGGGTTGTGCGGTACCCTGATGTGGATTTTAGTAGCACACGCCCCGACCAGGTCGGGATCTTCGACTTCAGCCTGTGGGTTTTGCTCCTCGCAAGGACGAACCCCCGCAGACTGAAGTCTACGCTACCGGGCCAAGCGCTTCGCGGACGCCCTGCGCAAGGCTTTCGTGCGTGAACGGTTTCTGCAAAACTCGCACCGTTCTTCCGCGGACGCCGTGCTTTTCAATGGCGTCGTCAGGGTACCTTTGCTTATTGAACGGCGATCCTCCGAAGGCTCCCGCGATCCCGGTGCCGATTTTCGTCAGGATGTGGAGAGGGTTCGCAACCAGGACCGTTCCGATCGCGGCACCCAGGATGATGATCAATTCCGCGGGTTGCATCAGAACCTTCAAATTGCCGTGTTCCATCAAGTAGCCGGCGACCACGGCCCCAAAGACCACCACGATTCCTATGATAGGAAACATCGATGTCCGAACCTCCGGATTGCTTCTGAAATGTCAGGATAGAACGGTGACGCAATTCCCGCCTTTCCCAATGCTTTCCTGAAGGGACGCAGCCGCACGCGCAATGAGCAACTCGGAATTGTCCCCGGCCCGGCAACCAGCACCGCCCAACGGACTCGTAACGGAGAACTTGTCACCCCACCACTCAATCTCCGCCCGGCTAATCATTTTTCTGACCCGCTCCCCGACCCGGGCCACCTCGGATTCCCTGCACTCCATCAAGATGGCGATGAATTGATTCGCGCCCCAGCACCCGACCAGATCGGTCGGGCGCACGCAGTTCTCCACCGACTGCGCAATCACGCGTAAAATTGTGGACACCACTCCCGGACCACGGCTGGCACGGAACTGATCCATATGATCGATTTGGACCAGCAGGATCCCGAAGGGGATATTGTGTTCGGCAAACGTGGTTAAGTTTTCGCGAAGTTGCGTTTCCATGAAACTCTGCGCCGCAACGCCGGTTACTGAGTCCAGGCAGCCGAAATTGGCAAATCCGGCCTGCCGGCGAGTCCACTCGGAGGCCGAACGATTCTTTTCAAAGCTCTCTGCCGCACCGACGACTGCGCCTCGGCTATTACGAATGGGCATGGTTCGAAGAACGATGGGGACCCGGTATCCATCCTTGTGAAGGATGGACACATCCATAGTTGAGGGTTTTCCGTCCCGAAAGACCAGGTTAATGGGATCTTCCGGGTCCGAGTCGAGGTCTTTCACAGCGTCGCCAGTGGTCAGAAGATGGTCGCGCAGGAAGCGCCCGACTACGTCCTGCCGCAGGTATCCGGTAATCTGCTCCGCGCCTTCGTTCCAAAAGCGGATTCGCCGGTTTCGGTCGACAATGTAAACGCCCGTCTGTAGATTATCGAGGACGGTTAGATAGATTTCCGGATCGCTTAATTCGGGCATATGATGACTCCGACGGGTGCGGGCTTTACTTGAAGCCCGCCGGAACAAAGGAATCATCGGTCAAAACGGGAACAAGATTAGTGGCTCTGTATGGGCGCCACCGGCTGGTGTCCTCGATTCCATTTGACTTGTTCTTGCGGTTCGTCCCAAAGCCGGAATCCTCCGGCGAATGCGGTCGAGTTATCGCCCAAACGGCAGCCTGGCGGCAATGTTTTCAACAGCTTTGCGTTTCCCCCGCCGAGGACCACGTAATCCGCTTCCAGCGCATTTTTAAGTTGTTCCGCAATACGGGCCACATATCGCCGCCACTTCTTTTTCCCTAAGCGCTTCAATCCCCGGATTCCGAGATAGTCTTCGAAGGTGCGTCCCTTCTTATACGGCAGATGGGCGACCTCCATCGGCTCCAGGATGCCTTCCACGATCATGGCGGAACCCAGGCCGGTGCCCAGACCGAGGAAAAGCATCCTGCCCCCTCGATAGATGCCGAGCGCCTGCATGGCCGCGTCATTCAGGATTTTCACGGGCCGTCCAAACGCTTTCCGAAAATCGAATCCCACCCAACTGCCTCCGAGATTGTGCGGATCACTTAACGGATGACCGTGGACCACCGGGCCGGGATATCCGATCGAAACGACGGAATAGTTCCAATCCTT
>JBGQJJ010000025.1:0-17399 GCA_041498955.1 Terriglobia bacterium | reverse complement strand
TACTCGCCGCGCGAAGTGATTTTCCCGATGCGCGTGATGGCGCGAATGGGAATCCGCGCCGTAGTGATCACGAACGCCGCGGGCGGAATCAATCGCAATTTCAAGCAAGGGTGTCTCGTCGTTCTGCGCGATCACATCAATCTTCAGGGCGCCAATCCGCTGATCGGGCCGAACGAAGAGCGCTTCGGCGAACGCTTTCCCGACATGACGCAGGTTTACTGGAAACCGTACCAGGCGGCGGCGCTGCAGGACGGAAAACGCCTCGGCATCGAAATCGCCGAAGGCGTGTACGCGGCGCTCACCGGGCCAAGCTACGAAACGCCGGCCGAAATTCGCTACCTGCGCACGATTGGCGCGGACCTGGTGGGAATGTCCACCGTGCCGGAAGTGATCGCCGCCGCGCACCTGGGAATTCGAGTACTGGGTATTTCCTGCGTAACGAACATGGCTGCCGGAATTCTCGATCAGCCCATTACGACCGAGGAAGTCATGGAAACGGGCGAGCGGGTGAAGGCGGACTTTGTGGCGCTGTTGCGCGCCGTGATTCCACGCATGAACAAGGACCTGCCATGAGCGAGCAGGACGCCCGCTACGAAGCATTGATTGCCGCGGCGCGAACCGCGCGCGAGCACGCGCACGCTCCCTATTCCAATTTCCGCGTGGGCGCCGCGGTGCGCGCCAAGTCCGGAAGAATTTTTACGGGCTGCAACGTGGAAAATGCCACGTACGGCTTGACGCTGTGCGCCGAGCGGGTCGCCATCTTCAAGGCGATTTCCGAAGGCGAGCGCGGATTCGATGCCGTCGCCGTCGTCGCGGATACCGATGCGCTCACGCCTCCGTGCGGGGCGTGCCGCCAGATCCTGTGGGAATTCTGCGGCGACGCGGAAGTAGTCCTGGCGAACCTGAAGGGCAAAGTCGAGCGGTATCGCATGTCCGCCCTTTTGCCGAAGCCGTTCGACGGGTCGTTCCTGTGAGTCGGGAATCGTGATTCGTAAATCGTGATTCGTGAAGAGTCCCAGTTGAGCATTGGGAGTCGATGCGAGTTTCTATTTCTATTCCCTGTAAATCGAATCTGAAGTTTGGATTCGCGTATTCCGCCGATTGCTGCGCCGAAGACGAATCAAAGGCCACAGATCATCTCAAATCTCAAATCCCAAAAGGCAAACCACGAACCACGATTCACAAATCACGAGCCACGACGCACGAATCACAAATCACAATTCACGCGGTTCTAAGAGCCTCGCTCCGCGGTGCGCTGGCGCTGCAGGCGCGCCGCGGCCGTGCGTAGCGTATCGGAGACGTTCTTGTTGCCGGCCAGGAATTTGAGGTCCAGCGGCTTCGTATGCGGCAAGAGGTGGAGCGTCACCTCCAGCGGCGTTTTGGGATTGAACATCAGCGCCCGAAGGATGGCGTAGTTTTTGCGAAACTTGCGGTTGCCGGCGATCAGGCGAAGCGTTTCGTCCGTCAGGCTGGCCATGTTCGCAAAGGATTCCACTTCCTGCTCGGAAAGCTGCGGGGATTGGAGGACGGCGCGCTGCACGACCTTGCAGGGGTCGCGGATCAGCAAGAGGCGCTCGTCGCGGCCTCCTTTGAGCGCGCGTTGCACGCGTTCCACGACGCGCATGCGGCCCAATTTTTGCAACAGCGTTTCGCGCTTTCCCTGGTCCGGCTCGGCGGCTTCCGCGGCTTCGACGAATGCCTCGAGGGGCTCCGGCACGGCGCGCTGCAACTCCAGCAGGAGAGTGCGCTGGTCCGCATTAATCACCGCGGAGGCGATGAGTTCGGCAACCAAGTGGGGGGAAGTGCTCAGCCGGTCGAGGTCCTCGAATAGCTCCTGAACTGCGGTAACCGAGAGATACCGGATGACAGGCCGAAGTACTTCGATGGGGCAGGTAGGGTTTTGGGCCAGCGCGTCGGCCACGCCGGGCCGGCGCGGAAATTCGGCGGCGCAGTAGGCGAACATTTCCGGAGCGGCGCCGGGCCGCGCCAGCGCGGCAAGCACGGTCTTCAGCGGCTGGGTCAGCAGTAGGCTCGCAGCTTTCTCGCGGACCGCGGAATCCGAATCCGCGGCAAGAATGCAGAGTGGTTCGATGCGGTCTTCCGGCGCGAGCGATGCCGCCTCGCTGCAGATGGCAAGTTTTCGCTCCGGGGTCGTGCGGCCTAAACGAATTTCGTCGCGCAACGCGGCGCTAATTTCCGCCTCCTGCGGCTCCCTTGAGGGTGTCGCGCGTGAGCGTGACCTTGCCCGCGTGGCCCGCGGGACCAAGGGGAGCCAGCGTTTTTCCGTTCAACTCGATGTGCAGCACGCCTGCATCTTTGGCGGAAACTTGAAAATGGTCCGCGGCCGAGAAGAAGTGATTTTCGCCGGCCTTCATGGTTCCGTCAAAGACCATATCATTGTCGGCCACAATCGTGACCTTGGTTCTCTTGCCCGCCTGGATTTTCAGCTCCATCAGGTCCGTCGCCGGCAAAATCGGCGCAGAGGCAGACGCGGAATCCGTGGCAGAAGCCGGCGCCACCGATGTTGCATCCCGAGCGCCTGGGGACGGTGTGAGGTTATTCGCGGGCGCGGGCGCGTCGGTGGTCGGTTGCGGCGCGTCTGTGGAAGAGGAAGTGGCGGTCACTGCCGCGGCCTGCGCCGCACGCCTTGCGGCTCGCCATGCCAGCAGACGTCGCGCGCCGAACCAGCTTCCAGACAGGAGCGCAAGAACGACAACGGCGACGATGATCCACGCCAGCCAGGGTTGCTCCGGAGTGACCACGGGAGGGCTGCCGGTCCAGACCGGCACGCTTGGGCGGTCCCCGACAGCCAAGGTGTACTCCGCCACGGTGTTTTCTTCGTCCAGCCCGAGGTACCGGGCGACGGCTCGCACGAATCCTCGGTTGAAGACCCCGCCGGGAAGCTGCTCCCACGCCTCGTTTTCAATGGCTTTCAGGAAGCGAGTGGCAATGCGCGTGGCGGCGGATATTTCTTCCAGAGTGACGCCCCGCAATTCCCGTTCGCGTTTTAAGCTCTCGCCAAAAGTGCCGATGGTCATTGTTCTGTAACGGCCCGGTGATCCCAGCGAATATAGGCGGGCGGCGCGGGAGTGTCAATCTCATGGAAAACCGCGCCACTGCGGTCCATTTATGAGGCTTTTCACTTTCGAGCAACAAACCGCGAAGTCGCCGTTGCACAGATCGTCAAGAGTTGACTATAATTTCTAGTGCCCCAACGCCTTCCGTGGACCGGCAGGTGACCCGCGATAGACTCTGGCACCAAGGGTTTCAGTGACCACGACTGAAAATTTTTCTGGCATCGAGCGGCGCCGCAGCACAACGGTTCGGGGAGAACAACGCGAGGCGGGCGAAATCGCGGTGTTCCACGAGCTTGGCAAGGCGCTTACCTCTTCCCTGCAACTCGATCAAGTCCTTCGCACCATCATGGAAAAAATCGACGAATTTCTGCGCCCGGACACCTGGTCGCTCCTTCTGGTCGATGACGTCAAGCAGGAGCTGTATTTCGAGCTAGCGGTGGGCAAGGGCGCGCAAGCGCTGAAGGACGTGCGGATCAAGATGGGGCAGGGAATCGCCGGCTGGGTGGCGCAGCATGACGAAGCCGTGATCGTGCCCGACGTGAGCAAGGACACACGATTTTTCGCCAAGGTCGACGAAAAAACAAAGCAGGAGACGCGCTCGATCGTCGCCGTTCCGGTGCGCTACCGCGACCATTGCCTGGGCGTCATCGAACTGATCAATTGCGTGGAGCGGGAAGGCTTCATGGAGCGGGACCTCGCGCTGCTGGAGGCCCTGGCGGATTTCGCCGCGATCGCCCTCGAAAACGCGCGTCACGTGAAACGCATCCACGAGCTCACCATCACGGACGATTGCACCAGCCTTTACAACGCGCGGCACATGGATTTCATTCTGGAGACGGAAATTTACCGCTCGCAGCGTTACGGATACGAATTTTCCCTGGTCTTCATCGACCTCGATCACTTCAAGGGCATTAACGACACGCACGGGCACCTGGTCGGATCGAAACTTCTCGCCGAAGTGGGGCAGATCGTAAAGAGCGCCTGCCGCAGGATCGATTTCGCGTTTCGGTATGGCGGCGATGAATTTGTGATCGTGTTGCCGCAGGCCTCGAAAGAAAACGCGTTTGTCGTCGCCCGGCGGCTTCATAAGCTGATCGGAGAGACGCGCTGGCTGATCACCGAAGGGCTGGACGTTCACTTTACGGCCAGCATCGGCGTGGCCTCGTATCCGTCGGACGCCAAAAGCAAGGTGGAATTGCTCCACCTGGCCGATGAGGCCATGTACGCGATCAAGAACACCACGCGCAACGGCGTGGCCGCGGCAAAAGTCGGCGTGCTTCCCAGCACCTAAGAAACGTTCCGCGGCGCGATTTCCACAGTACTGTAAAGTTCTCCCTCCCGCATTTTCTTGATTCACCCCGTATGCCATGCTAGTCTCAGCGCACCCGGTGACACGCCGCAGTGGGAATGGAGTGGATGTCCCGGGCGAGCCGAGACGAGGAGCGCATGTCCAACGAAGCATTGGGGATGATTGAGACCAAGGGCCTGGTTGCTTCGATTGAAGCCGCGGACGCCATGGTGAAGGCCGCCAACGTCATCCTCATCGGCAAAGAATATATCGGCTCGGGATATGTCACGGTGATGGTGCGGGGAGACGTGGGCGCGGTCAAGGCCGCGACGGATGCCGGAGCGGCTGCCGCGCGCCGCGTGGGCGAACTCGTTTCCGTGCATGTGATTCCGCGCCCGCACGAGCACGTCGAAAAGATTCTGCCCGGAGGCGGAGCCCCGCCCGGAGTCAAAAAGTAAAAGGCGCAGATTGGCTGCGCTTCGAGCAGTCACGAGTATGTTGTAGCCCGTCCGCCGCGGCGGACGGGGTTTTTCTTGGTGTTCCATCGTGCAAACCCTCGCCTCTGAAGAGGCGAGCTACAACCCACGGCGAGCTACAGCAACGACGTTCGTAGGAGAAGGTAAAGCGTTTTGAGCCTGCGCGATCGCGACCTCATCTCCATTCAAGAAGCCCGCGAACTGGCGGCCCGAGCCGCCGCCGCACAGAAAAAATTCGCGGCATTTTCCCAGGAACAAGTCGACGCCATCGTGGAAGCCTGCGCGAAAGCGGCCGCGGAAAACGCGGAGCCGCTGGCGCGCACGGCCGTCGAAGAAACAGGATTCGGAAATGTTCCCGATAAAATCGTGAAGAACACGCTCGCCGCGGTAAACGTGCCGGGCGCGATTCGCGGCATGCGCACCGTCGGGATTCTCCGCGAAGACCGCGAGAAGGGCATCGTCGAAATCGCGTCGCCCATCGGCGTTGTCGCGGCGGTGATTCCTTCCACGAATCCAGCCTCGACGGCAATTTACAAGACACTGATTTCCATCAAAGCCCAGAACGCGATTGTGCTGAGCCCGCATCCCTCGGCCATCAAGTGCATTTGCCAGGCGGCCACACTGCTCGATCGCGCCGCGCTCACCGCAGGCGCGCCGGAGGGACTGATCCAGTGCATGCAGCATACGACGCTCGAAGGCACGCGCGAGCTGATGCGGCGGCCCGAAGTCGGCGTAATTCTGGCGACGGGCGGCACGGGCCTTGTGCGCGCCGCGTACGGCTCGGGCAAGCCGGCCTACGGCGTCGGTCCGGGCAACGTGCCTGCCTTCATCGAGCGCACCGCCGACGTGCGCAAGGCCGTCGCGGACATCCTCGCCGGAAAAACATTTGATTACGGAACGATCTGCTCGTCCGAGCAGGCCATCGTTGCCGAAGAATCGGTGCGCGAGAGCGCCCTCGAGGAATGCCGCCGGCAGGGCGCGTATTTTCTTTCTCCGGAAGAAATGGAAAAGGTCTCGCGCCTGGTGTTTCTCCCCGGATCGCACACACCCAATACGAAAATTGTCGGCCGCGCCGCGACCGTGATCGCCGAGATGGCGGGCATCCAGGCGCCGACCGCGACGCGCGTGCTGATTGCGCGCCTCAATCCGGAACAAGTGGGGCGCGAATTTCCGCTCTCTGCGGAAAAATTATCGCCGATCCTCGCGTTTTATGCCGTGGCGAACCTCGCGGCAGGAATCGCGCTTTGCCGCCGGCTGCTGGAATTCGGCGGGCTGGGCCACACGTGCTCGATCCATTCGCAGAATCGCTCCGCGATCCTTGCATTCGGCGAAGCCATGCCCGCGTTTCGCGTGGTCGTGAATAGCGCGGCGGTGCACGGCTCGATCGGCTATTCGACGAATTTGTTTCCCGCGATGACGCTCGGCTGCGGCGCGTCCGGCGGAAACATCACGTCGGACAATATCGGCCCGCAGCACTTGATGAACGTGAAGCGCATCGCGTGGGAATCGCGCGGCGTCGAGCACCGCACCGTCCCCGCGGACCAACGAATGGCGGGAGCCGCGTTTTCGGCCGAGCCGGAAGCGGTCCAGGAAAAAGTGAGCCTGCCCGCGGCGCCGGTATCCGCGTCGAATGCGCCGGCGATTTCGTCCGAGGCGGAGCCGGAGGAAAAGAAGCCTGCCGCACCCGCGCCCACTCCCGCAGGATCGTCCAGCGGCGTCGATCGCGCCGCGATTGCGCGCGTGGTCGAAACAGTGCTCGCGGCGCAAGGGATCGCCCGCGGGAGCGGCGCGCAAAAATCCGTGCCCGCTCCTGCGCCCACGGATAAACAATTGACAAGCCCGTCGTCGATCGCCGCCGAAATCGCAGACCGCTTTTTTGGTTCGTCCGCAAAGCCAAAGGCGAAGATTGCGGATCCCGCCTCTGAAGCTTTTTCCGGCACAACAAAAACTGCGGAGGCCCCGGTTCCATCCGCTCCTGCCGCTGATGTCGCGAAAAAGCCCGAGCCTCCCGCGAAAGCGGCGATCGAAATTCAAGTCTTCGTAAGCGAAAACGATGTTCGCCGCGCCATGACGCGCAGCGAAAAAATCTTCATCGGACGCAAAACTATCCTGACGCCATCCGCACGCGATTTGGGGTTGGAGCACGAAGTGTTTGTGGAAACCGAAGCCGGATCGATCCGCTAGCACATCGTCTCGTTTCAGAGTTTGTTGTTCAGCCATTCCTGGTTGTGCAATTCTTGCTCAACTAAATCGATATCTGTCGGCGCTGAAAGCGCTGGCGCATGTTAGCCCAGGTCAACGCCCTGGGTTTCGGAACCCAACCATTGTGCGCCCTGAAAGGGCGCAGGGATCCCCCCTCCGCCCTTTCAGGGCGGACGATGATACGCGTGCGCGGTCCCCGGGGCGCTGCCCCGGGCTGATATCCTCCGCGCCATTGGCGCGACAACTTGGCCAAGTTTTCAAGTGTAAGGAAGTATCAAGAGGAATTTTATGAGATAACCTGTCGTCTCATAATTGGTGATATCGTACGGCTCGACAAGCGGAATAAATCAGAACCGATAAAAGGAAAAACCGAAATGCGAAAATATTCGATTGCTGCAATCGCGCTGGCAGGTGTTTTTCTGTTCTCGCAAAGAGTGGCCGCGCAGACGTCCGAAGTGCGCGTGCTGGCCTCGAACGGCATCAAAGCCGTGGTCGAAGATCTGCGCCCGCAAACAGAGCATGCGATTGGGCATACGATCTCCGTTCAATACCGTCCGACCGCCGCGCTGAAACAGGAAATTGACGCGGGCGAGCCTTTCGACGTTGTGATCGTGACCGTGGAAAGCATCGCGCAATTAAGCAAGGAAGGGAAAACGACGGGCGGAGAGGGAACGGCCCTCAGCCGCGTCGGCGTGGGCATTGGCATTCGCAAGGGAGCGGCCCGGCCGGATATCAGCACTCCCGAGGGGCTCAAGAGCGCGCTGCTTGGCGCAAAGGCCATCGCCTACGGCCCCACCGGCGCGAGCACGCCCTACATCACGCGAATGCTTGATACGCTTGGAATCGCCGACACCATGAAAGCCAAGACACTGCTCTTTGATACCTCCGACGGCACGAACGGCGCCGTGGCCGAAGGGAAAGCGGATTTTGGCATCACTCTCGTCAGCGAAATCCTGCCGGTGAAAAGCCTCGAATTGCTGGGGCCATTTCCCGATGAGTTCCAGGGCTATGTCCGCTTCTCCGCCGCCGTCAGCTCACATGCAAAAAATCCCGAAGCCGCGAATGCGCTGATTAAATTCCTGGCCGGGCCGGACGCGTTGCCTTCCATCAAAGCGAGAGGCATGCAGGCGCACTGAAAGAGCGGTCTTTCGAGTAGCACAGGCACTCCTGCCTGTGCGATTTTTGCGATTCCCGCTGAGGTAGCCATTCTGTGCGCCCTACAAAACCGCACAGCCAAGAGTGACTGTGCTACAAGAACGCAATGCGGCGCGGCTGGCGCTTGACATGGTAGAATCGTCATAATAAGGCTCGACAGACAAAAAGGTTCCCATGGTCGTAATTCAAAACTCGCGCAACGAGAGAGTCAGCGATTCGCACAGCGCGAAGCGAATAGGGAGACGATCCATGAATCGATTTTGGAGTGCTCTAGGGCTTGTGATTTTTTGCGCCGCGTTGGCCTACGCAGCTGCTGACGCGACGATTTCCGGCGTCGTGAAGGACCCGGCCGGTGCGCCATTTCGGGGCGCGTTCGTGCACGCTCAAAATGTGCAATCTAAAATTACCGTGAACGTCCTGTCCGACAACCAGGGCCGTTACCGCATTCCAAATTTGCCGCCGGGCGAGTATCAGATCCGCGTGACTGCAACTGGATACAAGAGCGACCCGCGCCCGGGCGTGAAACTCGCGGCGGGCGATTCCTCGTCGCTCGATTTCGCGTTGCAACCGGGCGCCGTGCGCTGGGCCGACCTTTCCTTGTATCAAGGCAAGGCGTTGATGCCTCCCGGAAAAGGCAAGGAAATTTTGACTGGAAACTGTTTTGCCTGCCACGGATTCCAAAGCCGGATGGCCGCGGTGAAACGCGATCACGACGGTTGGACGCAAGCGGTCAACTTCATGCTCACCACGCGCCACGCGCGCCTGGCCAATCACATCAATGAGGATGATGCCGTCGTCCTCACGAATTATTTGAATGATGCGTTTGGCACCGACGCGAAATTGTCGAAATCTCCCGCCGAACTGCCGGGATATAGAGCCACGATCCGTCCCGTCAGCGATGACGCGTTGAAAATCACCTACGTCGAATACGACATGCCCGGACCGAATCGCATGCCCTTCAGCGCCGCGCCGGACAAGGACGGCAAACTCTGGATTCCGGACATGGGCTCGGCGAACACCCTGGGATGGCTTGACCCGAAGACCGGCGCGATCCAGGAATTCACCGCTCCCAATTCCTTTGCCGCGGGCATTCACTCGGCCGTTCCAGCGCCCGACGGTTCGGTATGGATCTCCGAGCAGGCCGCCAACAAAGTCGGCCGCTGGGATCCGAAAACGAGGCTCATCACGGAATACCAGGACACGTACAAGCCCGGAATGGAAGGGCTCGAGGATGGCGGTTCGAAGCACACCGTGCGGGTCGATTCGAAAGGGCGGGTGTGGGGAACGGCCGTGTTCAACAATCTGACCGTCTACGACCCCAAGAACAACGAATTTTCTCATTTTCCGGACACGTTCTCGCCCTACGGAGTCGAACTCGACAAGAGCGGTAACGTCTGGTTCGCGGAATTTTACCCGCAAGGAAAAATCGGGATGGTCGATGCGAACACCGGCAAAGTTACGAGATGGGCGCCCCCCTCGAAGGGCGGCTGGCCGCGCCGCATCGAAATTGACGACGACGGCATCGTCTGGTACGCGGAATATCAGGGCGGCAAAATCGGCAGGTTCGATCCGAAGACGCAAGCCTTCAAGGAATTCGATTTGCCCGGGCCAAGGGCGACTCCCTACGCGCTGGGGATCGACCGCGATCACAACATCTGGTATTCGTCCGACGAGATGGACGTGATCGGCCGCCTCAATCCCAAGACCGGCAAGGTGACTGAATTCCCTTACGCGCACCCGGAAAATATGATGAAGGAGTTCTTCCTCGACGCGCAGGGCCGCATGTGGTACGGCTCCGCCCCGAATAACGAAGTGGGATACTTCATCCCATCAGATCTGAATTGAAGCGCAACGAATACTCGATGCGCTATCTATGGTTCTTCACCGCTCTCGTTTTGTGCGTGGCCGGGCCGGCCCTTTCCGGCCCAGCCTCCGTGGACCCAAATTCCTTCCACACGAGCGCTAATTTTTCCGTGGAAAACGACGCGATGTCCTTATCGACCGCCGTCGCCACGATCGAGCCGCGGCTCGGCGCGCCGGGGTACTCCTGGCTGCGAATTTACTTCTATTCTTTTCCGGTAGCTGCTGACGATATGGCCGCCGTCATGAAGGGCGACACGAGTTCGATGGATGGAAAGTGGAACAAGAAAGCAAGCAATCCGAAGGACTATAACACTTCGCGCGCTGTCCTCCAGCTTTCCGTGGATAAGAACTCCAAAGTCTGGCAGGTGGACATGTCTGTTCCCGGCCATTCGTGCACCATCGCGCCCTTTGAGCCGGATGTGAAGACTTTTTTGCAAGCCTATCAGTTTGACGGAAAGAATTTAAGGCTGAAGAGCAAAGGGTCTTATGTTTGCGACATGAAATTCATGGGAATTCCAAATCAAAAATTTGGCTGGGACATCGACCTCAATACGACGGTTTTTGAGAAGGTAAAGTAGGGCATCGAGCGCCGACCCTCGCCGCGACACGGATGGGGCGCCAAGAAAATCTTCTACGGCTTCGAGTCCTCAGGTTCGGGCGCTACCTTGGGTGCTTGACGGAGGAATTTCATCAATCCTTTCCCCGTCGCCCCTTTTGCCCGACTCTTGAAGAATTCAGCTGCCGTCTCGATGACACCTACTTTTTCGGCAACAGCGACGGCGATCCATTGATTCAGGGACACGCCGTCTTCTTTTGCCAGCCGCTGTGCGGCTTTCTTGATAGAGAAAGGCAGCTTCAAAGGATAGGTCAACTTACTCATCGTTTCACCATCTTCAGCAGATTCGCTGGGCGAAGCAGGGGGATCTTGAATCGATTGCCGGTACCAATAAAGTCTGCACGATCATATGTTACTAAGCAATCGCTTCAAGAGCCCCCGCTTTTGCCATAACCGCAAAGGATGAGGCACCGTCGGGGTTTAGGCATGGCGCGTGTTTTCGGGCCGGGCTTTGGATTGGTCTTGACGGCCTGGAACTCCCGCAGTGTATGATTTATCTAAATTGAATTTCAGGCGGGACCTTAGGGCTCGGGAGGAGTTCCGAAATGCGAAGTCGTCTGTTGGGTATCGTGTTGGCGTTCGCGATTGCTTTGACCAGTTCCTTTGCGGCATTCGCTCAAACCCAACCCCCATCTGAAGCGCCGGCTGCTCCGGCCCCCTTCGATCCGCACGACTTGTCGGGGCTTTGGAGCCAAGACCATCCCCGAACGGCCCCTGTTGTGGATCGCTACTGGAATTATGAATTCAGCAAGGAGCCGCCTCCCATGACGCCCTGGGGTCAGGCGCAATTCGATGCCGCCAAGTCTTCTTTCGGACTGCACACCTATCCTCTCGCGGAAACAAACGATCCCCTTTATCACAGCTGCACTCCTCCGGGGCTCCCGCGGGTCTATCTCCATCCCTTCCCGATGGAAATTGTCCAGACGCCCGCCGCAATCATCATCCTTTTCGAATACGATTCCCTTCGGCATCCGATTTACATAGATGGCCGCAAGCATGACGAAACTCTTGGCCCTTTGTGGATGGGCGACTCGATCGGGCATTGGGACGGGGACACGCTGGTTGTGGACACGGTGAATTTCAACGACAAGACCTGGGTCGACCGCGTCGGCCACCCGCACAGCGACGCGCTTCACCTCGTCGAGCGCATCCGGCGGGTTGACCACGGCCATTTGATGGACGACATCACGATCGAGGACCCCAAGGCGTACACGAAGCCCTGGACAGCGCACCTGGATTTTGTGCTGAGGCCGACCTGGACTCTGGGGGAACAGTTCTGCGAAGATGAGCATAGCTTTGAAAATTTCGATAAGAGCGGAGCAACACCTCCGAAGTAGCAGGTCCTGTCTTTCCGTGGATGTCGCTGATTTTGGGCGATTTGCCGGGAATCGACGAAGCGCCGACTATGGTGTTGACACCCTTCCACTCTCGATGGGATATTTTAATTAGATTCATTTTCAATCGCCGAACGTTCCGGCAATCGTGACAACAGGATTGATACGCAATTTTTGGGAGACTTCAGAAATGAAAAAACTCGCGCTCGTTCTGGCTGTGACTTTCGCTGCGCTTCTCGTTTCGGCGCCTTTGCTGGCGCATCACGGAGAAGCGAATTACGATACGGACAAGGTCGTGTCCGTCAAAGGAACCGTGTCAGACTTCGAATTCATCAATCCCCACACGCTGATTACCGTGGACGTCAAGAACGACAAGGGCGAGCTCGAAAAATGGGCCTGCGAAGCGCGGAGTCCGGGCATGCTGGTCCGCGTAGGCGGTTGGGACAAGAACACGCTCAAGCTCGGCGACGTCACCACTGTTTTTGGTTATCGCGCCAGGAACGGAACGACCGTCATGCGCCTGCAAAAGCTCACGCTCGCGGACGGCACGCTGAAGGACAACCTGTAGAGGTCTGGCCTCGAAAAAGTAGCGCCGGCATCTTGCCGGCAGTTTTCGAGTTCCGGAAAGCGGCACAGAGCCGGCGGGACGCCGGCGCTACGAAAACCCCCGGTATCCACCGATCACAGGCTAGCGATTCCCTTGAGTTTTCGTCTCAAGGTTGGCGCTCGACGCGAATTCAACTTGACGCCATCAAACTCCTGCAGGGTATGATCCTCATCA
The DNA here is from genome assembly GCA_041498955.1 of Terriglobia bacterium. Lineage (GTDB taxonomy): Bacteria > Acidobacteriota > Terriglobia > Acidiferrales > UBA7541 > Palsa-360. Next base: position 4,607 of record JBGQJJ010000025.1, on the reverse strand, counting down.
ACTGAATTCAAAGAAGGAAATTCGAGCCCAGGGGGAGTTTCGAAATGCGAATTTATCGACTCGGCGTCGCAATCGTTTTGATGATGGCCATAAGTTTTTCGTCGAAAGCATCCGCTCAGAGCAAACCACCCGCCAAGGCGCCGGCGACCGCAGCTTCAGACCAAGCGCACGACTTGTCTGGAGTCTGGTTCGATGACCGTCCTCGCCCGGTCACGACCAACGAGCGGTACTGGATTTTTAAGTTCAACGCGGAGGAGCCTCCCATGACCGCGTGGGGCCAGGCGCAATACGATGCCACCAAGTCCTCCTTCGGAACCAAAGCGTATCCCCTGGCGGAAACGAACGACCCTCTTTACCACACCTGTACTCCGCCCGGCCTGCCGCGCGTTTACCTTCATCCTTTTCCCATTCAGATCGTTCAGACGCCCGGCGAGGTCATCGTGCTTTTTGAGTACGACTCCATCCGGCACCAGATTTTTACAGATGGGCGACCGCATGACACGACCCTCGGCCCGTTGTGGATGGGCGATTCGATCGGGCATTGGGAAGGTGACACGCTGGTCGCCGACACGGTGAATTTCAACGACAAGACCTGGCTCGACCGCATCGGACACCCGCACAGCGATGCCCTGCATGTTGTGGAGCGATTCCGGCGGAAGGATCATGAACACTTGGAGCTCGACATCACCATCGAGGATCCCAAGGCCTACACGAAGCCCTGGTCAACGCACATCCAATTTGGGTTAAGGCCGAAGTGGACTCTGCAAGAACAGTTCTGTGAAGATGAAGAGAGCTTCCAAACTCTCGATAAAGATGCGGCAGCCCCGGCGAAGTAGCGGGAGCGGCTGGTGAATTCGGCGGGAGGGAATTGGTCTTGACGCAATTGAACTGCCGCGGTGTATGATCCCCAAACCGAATCCAAAGAAGAAAATCGCAATGGAAGAGGAATTTTGAAATGCGAAATCATCTGCTTGGCGTCGCCTTGGCGATTGCGATGGTGGTGTGTTTTTCATGGGCGGCATCCGCTCAAACCAAGCAGCCATCCGTGGCGCCCAATGACCCGAGCGCAAATCCAGCGCACGACTTGTCAGGGGTTTGGTTCGACGACCATCCCCGGCTGATTACCGTCCAGCAGAGATACTGGGCTTATACGTTCACTCCGGAGGCGCCTCCCATGACGGACTGGGCCCAGGCGAAATTTAATGCTGCCAAGTCCTCCTTCGGACCTCATGCGGTTCCCCTCGTGGAAACAACCGATCCCCTCTATCACACCTGTGCGCCCATCGGCTTCCCGATTGCTTTTCTTTACCCATTGCCGATGCAGATCGTTCAGGCGCCTGGTGAGGTCATTATGCTTTTCGAGTGGGACTCCCTGCGGCATCAGATTTTTACGGACGGCCGCCCGCATGACACTGCTCTCGGTCCCTTGTGGATGGGCGATTCGATCGGCCATTGGGAGGGAGACACATTAGTTGCGGACACCGTGAATTTCAACGACAAGACTTGGCTCGACCGCATGGGGCACCCGCATAGCGACGCTCTCCACGTCGTCGAACGTATCCGTCGGATTGACCATGACCATCTGGTGGACGACATCACCATCGAGGACCCGAAGGCGTACACAAAACCCTGGACCGCGCATCTCCCCTTCGTATTGAAGCCGAAGTGGACTCTGGCGGAACAGTTCTGTGAGGATGAGCAGAGTTTTCAAACGATCGACAAGGATGCGGCAGCACCGTCAAAATAATTCGTGGCGCCGGCAAATCGAGCGAGACTGGGCGCAGGTCTGGACAGACGTCGCTACAGGAAATTTGAGTTTGAGGAGGAGTCTTGAAATGCGAAAGCATCCATTGGGAATGGCGTTGGCGTTGGCGTTCGCGATGGTACTGAGTTTTTCGGCGACGGCATCCGCGCAAACCAAACAGCCATCCAAGGCGTCAAAGCTCCCCAATGCGGACTCCGCGCATGACTTGTCGGGGGTCTGGATGCTCGACCGTCCCCGGCCTCTCACCGTCGTGGAGCGGTTCTGGATGTATGAGCTGAACGAGGAAGAGCCTCCGATGACTGCCTGGGGCGAGGCGCAATATAAGGCTGCCAAGTCCTCCTTCGGAGCCAACGCTTATCCCCTGGCGGAAACGAACGACCCTATTTACCATACCTGTACTCCGCCCGGTTACCCGCGGGTTATTCTTCATCCCTTCCCGATGCAGGTGGTTCAGTCGCCCGGCGAAGTGATCATGCTTTTCGAATACGACTCCGTCCGCCATCAGATTTTTACCGACGGCCGCAAGCATGACACGGCTCTCGGCCCTTTGTGGATGGGCGACGCGATCGGGCATTGGGAGGGAGACACTCTGGTCGCGGACACCGTGAATTTCAACGACAAGACTTGGCTGGACCGCGTCGGCCACCCGCACAGCGAAGGTCTTCACCTGGTCGAGCGGATCCGCCGGACGAACCATTTCCATTTAACGGACGATATCACCGTCGACGACCCGAAAGCCTACACCAAGCCCTGGACCGCGCACCTGGATTTCCTGTTGCGGCCGAAGTGGACCCTGGCGGAACTCTTCTGCGAGGACCAGGATACCTTCGATGAAATTGAAAACAACGAGACCAAGCCCGCGAAGTAGCGACTTTGGGATTGACATCTCTCCAATCGAGGTGGGATATTTCTTAGAGTCACTTTCCATGCGATGAAGTTGCCGGGAATCGTGTGTCTGGCTTGGGTCGCAATTTGCGGGAGGCTTAGAAGAAAATGAAAAATTTGGCGCTCTGCCTGGCCATCATGTTTGCTGCTCTTATTGTTTCGGCGCCGGTCCTGGCGCATCACGGCGAAACGAATTACGACACGGACAAGCTCGTGACGGTCAAAGCGACCGTGACGACCTTCGAATTCATCAATCCCCACGTGCAAATTTTTATGGACGCCAAAAACGACAAGGGCGAAATCGAAAAATGGACCTGCGAAGCCAGAAGCCCGGCGATGCTCGTCCGTAATGGCGACTGGGATAAGAACACGCTGAAGCCCGGCGATACCATCACCGCCATTGGGTTTCAATCCAAGAACGGAGCGAGGATTTTGCGTCTCAAGAAGATCGTGCTCGCCGACGGCAAGGAACTGCCCGATCTATAGAAGCGGGAGCAGGGTCCGTTCCACTGTGAGCGGGTAGATTTGATTTGCGAGGGTGTCGTATGAATTTCAAACTGGGAACTTCGATAGTCGTGCTCGCAGGGCTTCTCTTAGTAGGCGGCCCGGTGTGGGCGCACCACGGAAATTCGGCGTACGACGAGGAGCACTGGATCACCATCTCTGGAACGGTGACGGAATTTGTGTGGGCCAACCCTCATTGCCAGATTTTTTTGGACGTGAAGGACGACAAGGGCGCCGTCGCAAATTGGGCGATCGAAAGCCAAAGTCCTGGGATCCTCCGCCGGAATAGCTGGGCCAGGACCTCCGTCAAGCCCGGCGACCAAATTACGATCACTCTGGCCCCCGCCAAAAACGGAGCGCCGGTCGGTTTCTCCGGCAACAAATTGGGGAAGATCGTGTTTGCCGATGGCCACATCTTGAAGATGGACATCCGGTAGCACGGCCCGCCGCGGCGGGCTGTGTGGTTTTTGCAGCTTATGCGATTGAAGCACAGCTAACTGTTCTAATCGATTTTTCCTGCAAACGGTAGGAGGCACAAAGTGCGAAGTCGGCCAATGTCTTTGCTATCGTACATGCTTACAGCGGTGGCAACGCTTACTCTCTCGACCATCGTGCATGCCCAGACCGCCGCGCAGCAAGGCGCATCGAAATCCGCATCCTCCCCCGCTCCAAAACGCGACCTGTCCGGAGTCTGGCAATATCAGGGAAGCGGCGGCGCGGAGAGCATGACTCCTGACAAGGATATGCCCCCCATGACGCCTTGGGCCAAAGCCAGGTTCGACGCCGAGAAGCCCGGATACGGACCCAGAGGCGCTCCGGGCGGGAACGATCCCATTCTGCAATGTGATCCGATTGGTTTTCCGCGCATCATGTTCATGCCCACGCCGAATGAGATCGTTCAACTGCACGACCGCGTGCTGCAGTTCTGGGAACGCGAGCATGAATGGCGCCCCATCTGGATCGATGGGCGAGCGCTTCCCACCGATGCCGACCCGACGTGGTACGGTTACTCCATTGGCCATTGGGAGGGAGACGACACCTTGGTCGTGCAATCGTCCGGCTTCAACGAAAAGACCTGGCTGGGTCCCACGGGTTTTCCGCATAGCGAAGAGATGCGCGTCACCGAGCGCTACCGTCGCGTCGACCACGACACCATCTTGTACGACATGACGGTCACCGATCCGATGGCCTACACGAAACCCATCGTCGCGCCGCAAAGAACCATGAAGCTCAAGCCCCACGAAGAGATTGAAGAGCAGCCCTGCGTCTGGTCCCTGGAGAATGAGTTTGCAAAGAGAATCAGGGAACCCGCGGCCCACAAGCCCGCGAAGTAACGAGCATGTCCATCACCGATGCCCGAGGTTCAAATGGCACACGCTTCAGCCTGTGGGGGTTCATCCTTGCAAGGACCAAAACCCACAGGCTGAAGTCGAAGATCCCGACTCGGTCGGGG
>JBGQJJ010000024.1:0-17446 GCA_041498955.1 Terriglobia bacterium | reverse complement strand
CGGTCGCGCAACACGCCGGCGACTTGCTCGGAAAGATTCCGGTCCGCGGCGAGCGCGCGATGAACTTCGTTGAAAATATCCTCGCCGATCCTCCGCGCCGCTCCTTCAGCGACACCCTCCGGCATCACCCGCGCCAGCGTATCGCCGATCGCCCCGCGCACGTCGCGCGCGACGGCGTCGTTCGTGGCGCGCTCGAAGTTGGCGTAAGCCGCCGGATCGAAGTGCGGTGACTGGTGACTGGTGACCGGTGACTGGCTTGCCCTGAGATCTTGCGAAGGGTGATTCGTGATTTGTGATTCGTGACTCGTGGCCGGCGCCGCAGTTGTGGCACCGGCATCTTGCCGGCGGTTTTCAAACTCGCCACCGGCAACGGTGCTCATTGCGGGACTGGTGTTTGCGAAGTTTCCTGTCTCTTGCCTCCTGCCTCCTGCTTCCAAACTCAGTCCCATCCCCGCCAGCACCTTCGCCGCCTCGGCAAACATCGACCGAAATGCCGCCGGATTCGCCCGCGCGAGATCCGCGACCACTTCCGACTGTGCCCGCGTATCCCCAGAAAAAATCGCCGCGTCAATCCTGTCCACGGCCTGCGTCGCCTCGCGCAGCGTCAAAACATCCCGCACCCCGCCCGGCAACAATTCCTTAATCGCGCGCGCCTCCTCCGGAGAAGAAAACGCCGCGCGAAACTCCTGATGCTCGCGCCACAGTTGCTGCGCCTCGCCCCCATGCTGAGGATCCGCCGCCATCGCCTGCATCCACGAAGGCATCCCCCCAGTGGCACATGCTTCAGCCTGTGTGCTTTTCGCAGCCCCCGCCTCAGCCGACGCGCCAGCCTCGACGGAGCCGTTCTGGTGCAAGCCAATGCGGGCAGCATGGTTATTTCCGAGCTCGCTAACCGGCTCAATGCCGAGAATTTCTTCATCCGTCAAGTACGCCGCGCCCGCACTCGGCGCATTCGCCGGAGGCGTGGCCGCCACGCCCTGCCCCGCGTCGGTTCCAACCCAATCCAGATCCACTTGCGTTCCACTGCTCATCGGTAACTCCTGTCGAAATAGTTGCATTCCATATATAGTTGGCGCTTCAGGTAGCGCTTCCGTTGCCCCATAGACTGCTAGCCATGACGATCACAAGAGTATTTGAATCAGTTTTTGAAGAGCTGTACGGAAAGCCTTGTTGGGGGGTGAAACAAGGATTCGGGTCATTTCTGACCATGGAATTTGGAAAACCGCATCTTGAGATTCGTGAGCCGATCATTGCAAGCACTGGAGCCTCGAAGAAGGTTCGCGCGAGTTTGGCAAAGCGAGGAGCCTATGTCCACGGTGACTGGCACTTATGGATTTATTGTTGCGCATGGGAAGTGTTGTTCAATGACAAGCAAATCGCGCATAGCGAATCTTCTGATAACCGAATCAAGCGTGCCACGAACTTCCTAGATGGTCAGAAGCTACTGCGATTCTCGATAGTGCCCCGCGGAATGCGCTGCACGTTTGAATTTGATCTCGGCGGCATACTGAAGACATGGCCATATGGCAGAAGGCACGAGCAGTGGTTGTTGTATGAGCCAAGCGGCAAGGTCCTGACACTCCGGGCGGACAAGTACTTTTCGCATGACCCTTCTAATCGTCCTGAGAATAAAACAGATTGGAAACCCATTCAAAGCTAGGATGTTGCGCCATTCTCCGGCGGAGATATTGTCGCAGGCTCGGTCTTCTGCGCGGCGTACGCCAACCCAATGGCCCGCAAATGCGCCTCCGCATGCGCGCGCACGTTCGCAAACCCCGCGGCCTTTTCGACGCGCGCAATTTGCCCCGCATCCGAATTCGCCCACCGCCGGCACTCTTCGAGTTCGACGGCATGATTGTCGAAGAGTAAATCATCAGGCACAGAAGGTAGTAGGGGGTAGATTTCAGGTGTCAGGTTTTCCCCTACAACCTGCCCCCTGTCACCTGCCACCTTCTCCGAGATCGGCGCGCCGGCGAGCAATAGATCAATCTCGCGCAACTGCTTGTTGCGCGAATCCTCTCCCGGCACAACCAGGTCCGACAAACCGAGCACGCCTTTCACGAACCCGATATTCGCGGGATCGACGAGCGCCTGCTGGATCATGGGATCGGACGACGCCATCAGTTGCTGCACCACGGCGCGCTGCTGCGATTTCAGCCGCGGAAAAGTTTCGTCGCTTTCCGGATGCGCCTGAATGTTGCCCTTCAAATCGGCCAGGCGAATCCAGCGCCACTCGAATTCCCCGCCCGGCCCGAGAATCGGAATCTCCGCGTCCTCGGGACGATTTTTTCGGAAGCAGTCCACCGAAAGCAGCATGACGTCGGCGTAAAAAGTTTTCAGACGCCGCCACACCAAACCCAACCGCCCGAGCGCCTGGTCGCGCGCCATCGCGTAGCCCGACGCGGTTTTCACCGATTCCATTTCCCCGCCAAACACAGCGGGAAACAGTCCCGTCAAAAATTGCGAGACCGGCCCCATCAATTCCTGCTGATGCCGCACGAGGTCGGACGGCACTTGCGCCGGCGCGGGCTGAAAAAATCCCGCGGCGAGCGGCTGTCCCGGCCGCGCGCGCGCCGGATAGTGCGCCGCGGGCTCGGCCGTTTGATTGGCGAGCGCGTCGAAATCCAAAACTTGCGGATCGGCGTAAATCGGCGGGATGCCGTATTCGTACGTTTCCGCCTGAATATTCGAGAGCGTGTTGTAGCGCTCCTGAATCTGCACCAGCGAATCGCCCACCGACGGCCGGTTCTGCCCGTCGCCGGGGAGCGCGTGCATTACGCGCCAGCGGTCGTCCATCGATTCGTTGCGCGATTCGCAATACGTGTCGCCAGCGTACGCGACGTAGCAGCCGTCGGGAAACAGCCCCAGCAGCGCGTCGCGAACCGATTTGTCCTCGAGCGCGTAGAACGACCACGGCCGGATCCACGTCCGCGAAAACGTAATCAAATTAAACAGCGCGTCGCCTGGATGCGTTGTCGGCAATCCTTGCGCGATCGCCACGCGCGTCGCCCGCGCGTACACTTCGTCGGCCGATTGCGGTCCGCCCATCTGAATTTTGTCCGCCGCGTGCGGATAGCTGGCCTTCAATTTCGCGCGGTGCACCTCCATCGACCACTGGAGGTACGGATACTCGTGGATCTCGTTCGCCCACACCGGCGTATTCAGCTCCAGCCCGCCGACGACCGAAATTACTTCCTGCCCATTGGACACGCGCCGCACGCCGGTAATCAGCGGAACCGCCGCGCGCGCCGCCGGCTTGTAATGTTCCGGCCCGAGCGCGCCGCCGCAGTTCCGGCAGAGTACTGCAGGTAGCAGGTTGTAGGTGGCAGGTGGTAGGGTTTCGGAAGAAGGTGTTGGGTTGTAGGTGGTGGGTGTTAGGTTTTCCCCTACAACCTGCCCCCTGTTACCTGTGACCTGTTTTTCTTGCCCCCTGTCACCTACTACCTGCTCTTGCCCGCATTCCGGGCACACATACGCATCATCGCCGAGCGGCACGTAGTGCTCTTCAATCACCGGCTCATCGTGCGAACCGAACCGCTGCGCGTCGGTGACGTAGCGCACGTACCCGCCGATTTTTCCGTCGGTCCACAAATAAAACGCCACGCCGGTCAGCAAATGCTGCACGCGATTATTTTGCTCGACGAGATCGCACACCTCGGAAGCCGCGCGCGACGCCGAGATGTCTCCGATCGACTGCGCCGACTGCGGATAAAATCGCGTCGTCGGCACATCCTGGCTGAGGATGGAAATGAACGAAAGCCCGAAGGCCTGATACAGATTCGTCACGAACTGATAGCGCGGCATTTCCGCCGCGGCGCTGTCGTCGTAACTTTTCGATTCGTACGGCAGGTGCCAGGTCATGTCCTGCGGATTCCACCACGCGTACTGCAAGCCCTGCCAGAACAGCCGCGCCTGCCGGATCCGCCGGATCTCGTGCCGCCGCGCGACGATTCCCTCTTCGCGATACTGCACGACGAGCTCGCGCAGCGCGTTCACCAGGTCAGGGCGCAGTTCCTCGAGCCGCTCGTTGTTCGGCCCCAGCGCCAGCTTCGCCAGCGATTCCTGCGCATTCGCCGCCGGCTGCTTGCCGTCAATCCCACGCGGCGCGCGCGCAGCGCCAGCCCCGAACGCAGTTTGCGAGCCGCTTGCGGCGACTCCGCTTCCGGCGGACGAACCATCGAGCGGCGCAACGCTGCCGTCGTTTGGCGCTTCCGCCTCACCATTCAGTATGGCAATGTCGTCTAAATTGTTCGTCTGATTCGTCATAGTGTTTTCATGGCATGCAATATGGAAGGCGTTCCAGTAGCACAGGCTTCAGCCTGTGGGGGTTGGTTGCAAGGACCTCGCGCCTCAGCACAATCAAAACCCACAGGCTGAAGCCTGTGCCACCGTTGACGTTCCCCGGCAACTGAGATAGAAGGAGGCAGTCTTATTTCCGCGCGCGCTGCAACTACGGCCGCTCACTCTCAAGCGACAAAGGAGGCATCCATGTTCGGAGGCTTGCTCTGGTGGTGCATCGTCGGTCTGATCGCCGGTTTTCTCGCCGGAAAAGTAATGAAGGGCGGCGGCTTCGGCGTCCTGATGGACATCGTCATCGGCATCGTCGGCGCCATGATTGGCGGATGGGTGTTCGGCCTGCTCGGAATTTTTCCCGGCGGCGGGCTGATCGGCTCCATCCTGGTGGCCTTCGTCGGAGCCTGCATTCTTCTCTGGCTCGTGCGCCTCATCAAGAAAGCTTGAACATCCTGAATGCGGCACACACAACTTACATGGCGGCCTATTCGGTTTGTGGGTCATGCCTTCAGGCATGACATAGAGCCTGTTCTCTTCAGGGGTTTTAACCCCTGAAGGAAAGATCATTTCTCAGCCGCGCCTCGCCCCGCCGCCATTTCCCTTTCGCGCGCGATCTGCGTCCAGGTGCGCCGCCGCACCGGAGGCAATCCCACAACGCCGCGCCGCGCGTCATCCTCGGGCGAAATCGGCGGGAATCCCGCCGTGCCCAGCAGCGAATTCACCAGCGCGCGATTCTCCGCGCGCAGTCGCGACATTTCTTCCTCGAGCAGGAGCACGTACCGCCCGCGCGCATGCCGCCCGAGCCACGCCATCATCGTTTGCCACATAGATTCGTTCAAAAAATGCAACTCCGTGGTGTAGGGTCTAGTGGCACACGCTACAGCCTGTGTGCTTTTGACTTTCTCCGCACAAGACGCAGCCTGAAGCGTGTGCTACTATAATGCCGTGTCACGAATAATGACATACTACGTCCGCAATCTCCCCCATTGGCACCCGCCAGAAACAGACCTCTTCATCACCTGGCGCCTCTACGGCTCGCTCCCCGCGCAATTCCGCCCGCAACACAAAATGGAATCGAGCGGCAAAGCTTTTGTAAGCTACGACCGCGTCTTGGATCAGGCCCAGACCGGCCCGCTTTGGCTGAAGGACTCGCGAGTAGCCGAATGCGTGCTTTCGCATCTGTCCGATTCACAACAGCGCAATCTGTTTTTGCTGCGCGCCTACGCCATAATGGCCAACCACGTACACGTCTTGCTCGCACCCATCGCGCCCCTCGGCCAAATCACGCAACAAATCAAGGGCGCGACAGCGCGCCAGGCCAATCTCATTCTCGGACGCACGGGATCGCCATTCTGGCAAGATGAATCCTTCGATCACTGGGTCCGCAATCCGGGGGAATGGCAAAAGGTCCGCGCCTACATCGAACGCAATCCAGTAGCGGCAGGCCTCGTCGACAAGCCTGAAGAATGGCCTTGGTCCAGCGCTTCTCGTCCAATTGCCCCCTAGTGGCACATGCTTCAGCCTGTGTGGTGTTGGGACTGCAACCACGCGAGGTTGAACTGCGGCTATAAAGAATCGAGTGCAGTATAAATGCAATTCAAAAGCACACAGGCTGAAGCGTGTGCCACTTACCAGCCTTGCGGCCTCCACCTGCGCGGCACTACCGGCGCTACTCTGCGCGACTCCTCGGCGGAAAATTTCTTCAGCCAAATGGCGCGCGACGTGGGATCGACGGCCGTGATGCGCTCGGCCGCGAGCACTTCGGCGGGCGCGCGGCCCGGCTCGAGCGCGGACTTCAAGCCGTAGCGCGCGGCGTCGGCGGGATCGTCGCCATCGCACTTCAGCGTGTCCTCGACGTTGGCGGGATCGCGCGTGAGCGTCGGCAAATTCTCGATGAGGCGCGGGCAATTTTCGGCGATCAGCCAGTGATTGGCTTCGAGCGCCTGGTACATCAGCATCCAGCCGCCCACGCGGTCGTTGTCCGCCGGAGTCGCGCGCGGCAGGCCCGCGGCGGCGAGGCCGTCGCCCAGTTGCTCGGCGATGGAAGCGTCGGCGGTGCGTTGCGCGAACGCGTCCGGCGAAAGATAAATGTCGCGAATGCGTTCTGCGCGGCCGAGGCGGTCGACGCTGCGTTCCGCGATGGCCGCGGCGAGCATGCGCGGCGAGAGCCGGTTCTGCACGAATTCGCGATACGTCACGATGACTCCGTCGTTGCGCGTCGCATGCCAGTAGACCGCGCTCGGGTGCTCGAATCCCCAGTCAATCGAGATCCAGCGCGTCGTCCACGGATCTAGCTGCACTTGCTCGGCGCGCACCGTGTGCCGACCCGGCGCGAAAATGTCGAAGTATTGTCCGGCGTAGACGTCCCACTCGCCGTCCAGAAACGCGCGCCGCAGCGCCTCGGGGAGCTGCCCCAGCGTTTTCTTGTATTCGTCGTCGTGCGCGAAGTACGGGTTGTCGGCAATCGTCGCCTTAATAAACGAGTAGTCCTTCGGATCGTACTGATTGGGACGATCCATCCCCGGCGCAGGAACTCCGTCGACCCACAGCGCCTTGACCCAGGCGTGGCCGATGTTGCCCGGATTGGTCGCCCCTGCCATGCACGGCTTGGCGGCCTTGATGCGGCAGCGATTGCGGCTGGTGAGAAATTGCCACTGCTTCAGAGTGAAGTGGGTAAGCTCATCCACTCCGATGAATAAATATTCGGCGCCCTGGTAGCGGTAAACGTCATTCTCGGTGTCGCAGTAAGCAAACCGCGTCGTCGAGCCGTTCAGCCAGGTGACGATGTGCTTGGCTTCGTTGTATTTCTCATACAGCTCGCGCGGCACATCGCGCCGAAAATAGGTGATCAGCGAAGCCTCAAGCTCCGGAAACGTACGCCGCAACAGCAGCGTGTCCACGCCCGGGTGCAGATGCGCCTGGTAAATGGCCTCGTACAGCAGCGCCTTCGTTTTCCCCGGCCCCGCCGCTCCGCCGAACAGCCGATATTTCGCTGCGGAATCGTGAAATTCTTTCTGGCGTGCGAATGGCGCGTATCCGAATTTGTTGCAGAATTCTTTGAAGCTGCGAATGCATTTCTTCGCCAGCGATTTGTCGGCCTTGGACTGCATGGAGTGTCATGTTCATTTCAGAATTCAGCGCCTGCTGTAGCCCGCCTCTTCAGAGGCGGGGGTTTTCTGCTCCTACCAGCACAATTCCCCGGGTCTAAAGACCCGGGCTACAGCACAATTACGACGCCTTTAATTTCTTGCCAATGAAAAACGCGGTGGCGCCCGCGAGGAAGCAGACCCCGATCGCGTAGTGATGCAGGCTGAGAACAGCGCCGACAACGAAGGCGCCGATCCCCGCCAGTTGCACGTACTGTCCGATGGAGTGCGATGATGCTGTGGTCATAATTCCTCCAGTCTCGGTAGGACAGTCCCGCCGCGGCGGGACTGTCGCTTTTGATTTTTCTATGCCCGCGCGAAACCCGACAGGCTGAAGCCTGCCCTACTTAAAATCAGTCGCAGCATCCCCGCAGAAGCAGCGTCGGCGCCGCATTCGCCGGGTACACGTACGCGCCGATTTCCCAACCGCTGCCCGCCGAGTTTTGGTTGAGCAGCGAGACGCCGCCGGGCCACGAAGACGCCGGTGACAATCCCATCTGATACGTGGAACCGAGATTCACTCCGGCATTGATGGCCGGCGAAATCGCCAGCAGCGCGAAATTTCCTGTCGACGACAAAGAAGACGCGTTCGTGAGGTTCGGATCGGCGCTGAAGGAATGCGCGTCCTGCGAACTATTCGTTTGCCAGTTCGCGAAAGTGTACGCCGTGCCGCCCCAGCTGAATGGCGTGCCCGACGCCGAAAAATAATCGTTGTAGTCGATTGCCGAGCCAGTTTCCGACGTCGAGTCCACCGTGACGTAGCCGCCCGCGTACACGATATTGTTTTTCACCAGCGTGCCGGTCGTCGTGTTCTGGAGGCTGATCGCGGGGTTGGTTATCAGCGGCGCATAGATCGTATTGTCATACACCAGGCTGCCGCTCGCCGCGCCGTGCGCGTAGTACGCGGCGCCGCCGCTGTTGCTGTCGTAGGATTGCGAGGCGTCGATCAGGTTGTCCCAGGCCGTGATCTGGCCGAACGGGCCCTCGCCGAAATTGCCGTTCTGACCTAGATAAATTCCCCACTCGAAATTGCCGTAGAGAATGCTGTGTGAAAGTGTTACGGACGTGCCGGAATCACCCACCAGCATGCCGTAGCCGTGCGACACATGCGTGTCCGAACGGTACGGTCCGGCTGTGCTGTACAGGATGCACGAGTCCACCAGATTACCGCTCGATCCGCCGTGCGCGACGATCACGCTCCACACCCCGCCGGTGACGACGTTGGCCTCGCGCAGGTAGGTATCGTTGTAAAACGTGGATTTTTGCACCGTGTTGCCCGTCGTGCCCGGACCGTAGATCGTGACGGGCGAGGTGCCGTACGAGTTGTAGCCCGTGACGTTGGTCAAAACGTTTCCGGTCGCGCCTGTATACACCGAAAAATCGTGTCGGAAATTATCGTGGATCGACAGGTTACGCACGATGTTATTCGCGCCCGTGAGGATCAGGCCGCCGAGGTTCGTCTCCAGCGTGCTGTCCGTGTTGTAAGTTTCCGCCTCGTCGATTGAATCGAAGATCAGAAAGGATTGGCCGTTATCCCAAGCGGTGTGTCCCGGGCTCGCGGCGGTCACGTAATCGTAGAGCTTGCCGTTGGTCGCAACGTTCGAGCCGTCCGATGCATGAAGGTAGAGAAACGTCCCGTCGTAATACCAGGACCCCGCCGTTTGATCCACGCCCAGCGGATTGTTCGCGAGCTTCAGCAGCGTGTCGTTCTCCCACACCGCCACCGGAGTGCTGCCCAGGGCTGCATAGTAAGTGAACGCCGTGATGTTGGTCGCCACGATCGATGCAAAGATTACATTCCCGCCGGCAAAAGAGTAGCCGCTAACCGTGGCGCTTTGCGATTGGTCGGGGCTGCTGAAGAGCTCGTACAACGACTCGCCGTTGCCCCCGTAGAAGGCGATGTTCCGTGACGTGCTGTACAAGGTCACCACTTGCGTCACGGTGTTGTCCAGTGTGTAGAAGACCGGGTCCGAAGTAGCCGTTTGTCCCGCAGGGACCGTGGTGCCGTTCATGCCGCCGTTCCAGGTGATGCGCGTGATCGAGCTGGCATTCGGCACGGTCGTGGCCGGACCGATGCCGGTCCCGGTGATGTCCAGCGCCAGAGTGGGCGAAGCCGTTACGCTGATCGTGATCTCCACGGCCGGATTGCTGATCTCTCCGACGGGAATGCCTTGACGGAAGTTGACCGTCGCGGAGTCGGTGGCGGACGTTCCCAGACTCGGCCGGTGAAAGATCGTGGTCTGAGTGTTTGGAGCGAGAGTGTACCCGCTCGTGCTGAGATTCGTAGCGGCCTTGAGGATCGGATTTGCGCCGCTGCCGTACGCGCCGAACGTGATCGGCGATCCGCTCGAGCCCGAGGACGGGACCGTGAGCGCCGTCCCGTACCAGACGTCGGCGCGATTAAACAGGATCGAGTCGCCCGGCGAAAACGTCGCGCCATTCACTTTCGCGACCGTCTGCCACGGCGTGCTGGTACTCGTCCCGTTGTTGGAGTCGCTGCCCGCCGCCGCGACGTAGTAGGTCGTGGCCCGCACAGGAATCGCCGCGACGAACAACCACGCAAAAAACAAGGTGGCAGGTAGTAGGGGACAGGTGGCAGGTTGCCTGCGGCAGGTTGCAGGTGCGAGGCCTTTCCCTGCCACCTGCCACCTGCCACCTACCACCTCATTCCACCACATAGCTAATCCCGCCGGACACCTGTCCCGAACCGGAATTGTAGATACACAAATTATCCCCGCTGGTCCCTTCCGCGCCCACAGCAGCGTCGCCGTTGCCCAGCGCGATTCCTCCATTGGCCGCGAAATTCCAGCCGGTCGCCGCCGTCGCTCCGCCAAAGCCGCTCACTCCGGCCGTGCTCGTGCCGCATGCCGAGCCCGTGCCTTCGACCACCGCGACATTCGTCGCCGCGGCCACGACCACGTGAATCGAACACACATGAATTTTCTTGGACGACGTCCCGGCCACCAGCTGCGCGTTCGCCGTCTGGCTGATGCTGGCGTAAAGTTTCGTCTGCGCCTTGCACGGATCCACAACCAGATAATTTGTCCCGTCGGTGATTCTAAATCCCTGGCCCGTCGCAAATTGCCCCTGCGCTTCCGCTGCGGCAAATTCCGGCGAGACACCAGCCAGCGAGGCGCGCAGAAGTGGTGCGCCCTCAAGTGGCACACGCTTCAGCCTGTGGCTTTTGCGAGCGTCCTCCACAACCCGTCCCGGCGCAGCCGCGGTATTAGCGCGCAAAAACCCCAGCCCCCCCGCCAGCAACAAAATCCCAAACGGCCACCATCTTTTCCTTCCGCCTCCGCTCCGGAAACCCTCCGGCGCTTCGGCGGACTGGTCCGCCGAACCCTTGGCGAAGGCCGGCTCGTCGACTGCATCTCCATTCAAGAGCCTCTTGCCCGCGTAAGCGCCCCACGTCTTCCTGTGCGCAACAGGCGACGTCAGGTCCAGCAATCCGCGCAACACGCCAAACTCAATGGCCACCGCCGCGGCTTCGTCCGCCTGGGCATCGCCCGTATTCGGCGCGACGATCCGCAATTCGCGATCCGAGTGCACCACTCCTCCCGGACGATCCACAATCACCGGCGCCGCCGACAGTTGCGTCACGTGCCGCAACACAGCCGCTTCCAGCGCGCTATCCACCGAATCAAAATGTATCTCGCCACCGCTCCGGAAATTCGCCGGAGATACGGCGGGCAGGCCCGCCGAAGTCCGCCATTCGGATTGGCGGACGGAGGCGGGAGAGGAAGCGTCCCGATGCGATCGAGGCGCTTCCTCGCTGACTGAGGCGTGCTCCTGGTGCGTGGGGGGATCCGGCCGCTGGAAGGAGTCAGGGGTGTGGTGGGCCGGGGCAAGATCGATGGTGATGGCGTAGCCGTGAAGCGGTCCATTGGCCACCGCGTCGGCGGGAAGAAATTCGGTGACCGCGAAGCCCGCCAGCCGCAGCAGATGCCGCGTCGCGCGCGCGCAATTGTTTTCGCCAATGATTTTGATTCGCATCGGTTTTAGTAGGACAGGCTTCAGCCTGTCTTCTTCGAGCGCGGAACTAGCAAAAATCAAAACCAGACAGGCTGAAGTCGAAGATCCCGGCAGAGTCGGGACCTGTCCTACCTGACGAACGTCAGCAGCGCCGGCCCCGTGCCGCTCACGGCCTGCAAGTACGCGATCGTGTCGCCCGCGTAAAAGCGCGTGCCGGAGCCGCCGTCCTGCACGCCGCCGGAATGGCGCGCCGCGGAAATGGTCTCGATACTTCCCGCGGAAATCGTGTCCTGCGTGGCCGCGTCGGCGGAGTCGGTGCGGATGCGCAGATCCACGAACACCGAATTCTTGATCGACACGCCCATGCAATCGACCGGCGCCACCACGGCCGTCCAGGAAACCGTGTCCAACGCGATCTGCTTTTTTACGTAATTCGGATTCGAGGCCATAAGTAGGACAGGCTTCAGCCTGTCTGTTTTTGAATTTGATGCGGACGCATACGAGAGCATCCAGACAGGCGAACACTTGTCCGACGCGCGCGGCCCCCTGGTGAGGTGACCGGCATCACATACAAAGGATTTGCACTTCAGGTAGTTTGGTTGTGGAGGTGAGCCGCCATGAAAAATAAATCTCCATTCATCGTATCCGCCGGACAGCTCGAGCACCGCGGCGGCAAGAAACTGGGCCAGTTGAGCACCGAGTTCTTTCACAAGAAAAGAGAAGTGCGCAAGCACCCATCGCGCGGCTTTCGCGGCAAGAAGGGATGAGGGGCCGTGATTTGTGACTCGTGAAAGCCCGACACCGATCACTTGCGCGAACGTACCGTTGTAGCGCGTTCCACGAATTACGAATCACGATTCACGAATCACGCTCCGCTACGGCAGCATCTTCGCCGTCAGCGCCGCCCCACCGGTCGAGGTGGCCACCTTGATGCGCAGAAAGCGAGCTCGGACGCCAATCACCGTGCGCGCTTCGCCGGCTGTCGCTGCGGAAGTGTCAATCGTGGAATATTCCGAATCGACGTCGGCCGCGGCTCCCTGCAGGACGATGCTGATCGCCGAAGGCGCGGTGCCGAAAATCGTTTGCCAGCGCACCGTGTGGCCCTGATCGGGCAGACCGGCGGGCTCGGGAATCGCAAATTGCGCCCCGGCCGTTCCGTTGGCCGGAAACGCTTCGGCGTTAAAACTGAACCCGACGTCGCCGGGAAACAAGGAAAGCGGCGGCGTGGAGTTGCTGTAAGCGGGCATGTTGCCTCCTGGGTAGGACAGGCTTCAGAGCCTGTGTCGTAACTGCTGAATCGTCGTAACTGCCGAATCTTTGTAGGGCACGGCTTCAGCCGTGCCGTAAGGTATGCAGAATCAGTACGGCTTTAGCCGCTGGCCGAGGCGAAATCGAACTGCCATACAGGCTCTTCAGCCTGCCTGATGACGGGCGCGCCAAATCCTCTGGGGAGAGATTGCATTGAGAAGCGAAACGCCGCAGGCTAAGGCCTGTGTTACGCGGCGAGGTTGATTCGGGAAACTGCCGGAGAGTCCGGCGAGAGGGTATAACTCTGCGAGAAGAAATGTATCATAAGTGGACCTTATTCGTAAAGTATTTTTTACAAGAGGGCATTCCGTTAATGCCAGCGCGACTGGATACCGATTCCTTAAGTGATGAAACGAGCCGCCCGGGTAAAACCGGAATTGCAAAGACAGGAAGTGGCGTCGTAATTCCCGGGGTTTCAAATGTGAGATTTGAAATTTCACATTTCCAATCTGAACATTCCGATTCCGGGCGGTAAGCGGACCACTCCAGGAGGATCTCCATGCGTTACTCAATTTTACTCGCGGCATTGTTGATCTTTGCAGGCGGCTCCTCCGCGCAATCCAAAGCAGCCACCAGCCAGGATCAAATCCCTCCCAACTTCGTTCCCACCGGCAAAGAAATGTTCAAGCAGTATTGCGCCGCCTGCCACGGCCTCAACGCCAAGGGGCACGGCCCCGCTCGAGCCGCCCTCAAGGTTCCCGCCGCCGATCTCACCACGCTCAGCAAGCGCCATGGCGGCGAATTCCCCTACGACCTGGTCACCAACGTCCTGCGATTCGGCCCGGGCGTCGCCGCGCACGGTTCCTCCGACATGCCCACCTGGGGCGGCATCTTCCAGTACATGGACAATTACAACCAGGCCGCCGTTCAGAAACGAATCAAGAATCTCTGCGACTACCTGGTTTCCTTGCAGGAAAAATAGAAGCCGTAAACTTACATCACGACGCCTTTGCCGTCGTCTCCCGAAAATATTTTGACGGCGGAAACACTCCCGAGCGAGTCAGCTCGCGCCCCACAAGCCTGCGAATCTCCTCCGCCCAATCCGCCCAGGTCAGTTCGCTGATCCCCAGATGGCGCCGCGCCGCGTGATAGTCCGCTCCGCCCAAGTAATACACGCGAAACATCGCCATGCGGCTTGCCCTGGGCAAAGTAGGACACGCGTCAGCCTGTCTGCCTTTGCTTTTGCCGTCAAACGGGCTGAAGCCCAAAGCCCTCTCCCCCGCCCTCGCAAAATCGCAAACATACTCGCCCAGCCGCGGCATCCGGTCCGGACGCCACTGGTATTTCCCGGAAGCCTCCGCATTCAGCGTCGGGATCTTCGAGTCGATCGCTTCGCGAGCCGCGCGGTACACATCATGACAAACATCAAATGCAAACGTCGCCAGCATGGTTTCCCTCCTCCACACTTCCTGACGTGCACTTCCGATTGTCGAATGCTCCCAAGTAGAACAGGCTTCAGCCTGTTGAATTTTGATTTTTGCAGCTCAAACGTCAAACCCGACAGGCTGAAGTCGAAGATCCCGGCATAGTCGGGCCCCATCCCACGCAATCTCACGGCGACCTCGCCCCCGCTCGCGCCGCCTCGCGCCGCCGAATCCGCTCGAGCACTTCCGGCCTCACCCGCGCCGGCCCGCACACGGGCCCTTGACCCACTCGCAATTCGCGCGCGACAGCCAATTCCTTCGCTGACTTTGCTTCTGAATTTGAATAAGAATTTGAATTAAAAGAATCGGTTCTACTGAATTCCCTCCCCCGATTTGCTCCTCCTGAATAACCCGCCGCGTCGCCCTGACCCTCCCGCCTCTCATCCCGTCCCACTCCCAAATTCCCATTCAAATTCCAATCCAAACCCAAATCCTGTGCTTGACCCTCCTCAAGCCGCCCCTTGAGCCCGCTCCCCTCCGAAATGTCGCGGCCCCGATCAGCCATTCTGCCTGGCCCGCCCACCGCAGCCGCCCCCCGTCTTTCGCCCCCATCGGAATTCCCAAACCGCTCGGCAGATCCCCTGTTCTCCTGCAAATGAGAATCCCGATCTCCGCACTTTTCACCGCGATCCGTGAAAAGCTCCCTCTGTTCGCTTCGTTGAGAAGAAGCAACGCACCCATCCCGCTCCCGCTCTTCTTTCAAATTTGAAATTTCAAATTTGAGATCCTCTTTCCGATCGGAGGATTCCCGCGGCGCCTCCCCGCGAAATCCCACTCCCGCCAGCGCCGCGCGCCCTCGCGCGAACCTCGCCATATATTCCACCAGCCGCTGCTTCGGCACCGGCGGCGCAAACCGTTCCAGCCGCATCCGCCACGAAGGAGGCGGCAAGCGCCCCGGAACATCGCTGCCCGTCCAGTGCGCGTAGCGCTTCCCCTCATGCTCCCAGACGAACAGCAACCCCTTCTCCTGAAATTCCGCAAACACCTGTTCGAGCCGTTCGATGGTCAAGTTCCCGCGGATGGCCGCCACGCGCCCCCAGATCACGCGCAAATTCGTCAGCTCAAAGCACCCCGACGCGTCCGCCAGCCCGTACAGCCACGCATACTCGGCCTGCGCCCACGCGGCGCAAGAGGCCAGCTTGTCCGACCCCCACATCGCATCGAAATCAATCACGCGTTTCGGCATGACTCACCCCGCAACCGCGCAAATTTTGTTTTTTTCTCGCCCCATCGTGATCGCTGTAGCACAGACCGTCGACTCAATAAAAAATGCAGACTTCCGTGGCGCCGGCGTCCCGCCGGCGATTTTTCCAATCTCCGTGCGCCACAAAAACACCGGCAAGACACCGGCGCCACAGTTCACACCCTCACGCGCCCACCGCCTCCAGCTGCGCCGCAGCCCCTGCACCCTCAACGCACAACCCGCGCGTGATGCGATACTCCCAGACGCACTCCCCGCGCCCATCCGTGCCCGGCCGCTCGGGAGAAACGCCTTCGCGGTGCCGCTTCTCGACGTCGTACCCGCCATTCTCCGTCTTGCGCAAATGCCGCAATTGCGCCGAAATCGAAGCCTCGCCATACCGCGTGAGCGCACGCAGTTCCCCCAGCGTCAGCCACGTCTCGCAATCCGCCGCGGAGAGCATCACGTCTCGAATAATTTCCCGCTGCGAGCGCAATCGCCGCGCGTCATATTCGCCAGTCCTAACCGCCACACTGGCACGCACCCCCGCAGGAATGCGCGCAAGTTCCGCCGCCGCAGCTTTGCCGGCGCCGATCCCGCTTTCGCTGAAATTCACCCCAGCATCCGCCGAATTGCCAGCCAGTTTTTCCACCTCAGACCTCGCCCCACTCGCGCCGCCCTCGCCCGCCTCCACGCGCGTCCTTCCACGATGAAGCGGCACTCCATCTCGCGCTCGCCCAGTGGCTTTTCCTGGATCCAAGCGCGCGCCCTCGTCCGGCAAACTATTCTGTGCCGTCCGATCGTTCCGCTGCCCACAAGAATCAGACCTGTAGTTCATCGTCCCCTCCTTCGTTCCAAATAATTATTTCTATGCCTCCCTGAAAGTGTTTCTCCAGTTCTCAAATTCCCCCGCCAAGTCTCCTCGAACCACGTTCACTGCACCGCCCCATTCCACGCCACCCCAAAGTCTGAAATTTCAAATCTCAACTCTTGCCGTCGCACCCGCCAATCTGAAATTTCAAATTTCAAATCTGACATTCTTCTCGCCCGCCCCCGTGCCCTCCCAATGTGAAATTCCAAATCTCAAATCTGAAATTCCTCCTCCCTGCCGTTGCAATCCGCCACTCCCTTCCCTCTCTCACAGTGTTTTCGCGCGCGCGCCAATGATTCTTCCGGGCATGCCGTCTGGCCGGCCATGCGCACTGGCGAAAACACCAGCGCGCACGCGAAAACACTGCAGTTTCTCGTCATCGCCTCCCCGGACGCGTGAGTCCGATAATGTCGCTTTTCCCTATGGCCTTTTCTCCCCTTCCCACTCACCACCCCCGACAATCGTGTTTCTGTTCACTCAACATCTCTTTACCCCTCCCCTGAATAGTGCCCTCCCGCGTCCACCCTTGTTCTTCCATTCGTTTCTGGCTCTCCCACTTCCGCCACCTCCAAGCTCACCGCGTCTCATAACATCGCCCGAGCCTTCCAGGTTGGCCCAAACGCTCGCCTCGCGCCTCCTCACCGGAATTATCAGTCCGTATCATTCTCAATACTCAGACGCGTCGAGTGGCCCCAACTTTAGAGCGCATTTTTCTCTCGTAATTTCCTGTCTCACACAGCAAAATAGACGCGCTTCCTTCGCGTCGTCCCGCGATTGCCATCTCGCGACGCGAAAGTTGCGAACGATTTGCCTGTCGCGAGTTGTTCAGCAAGCGCGGCCCTTCAACGCCCACGCCCCGCCATCGCCATTGTCGCGACCTTCCTTGCGCATATTCCGATAACAGAAACGTGATACGCACATCGTTACCCGCCACTTGCCCGCGTCTGCTCAGGGACGGACAAATTATCCACAACATATCCACAACGGAGGGCTAGACACTTATCGTGACAACTCAGTACTGTGACTAAGTGATTCCGCGGCCGGCCTTTCGGCCCAGCGCTAGGATCGGAGCTTTGCCCATGACCATTTCTAGATTCACTCCGCCGCTCGACTATCTACAAGCAGCCTCGCGCGCCTCATTGCAAAGTTTTGAGCTGACACGCCTGAACCACGCCGCGAATCTCCGTCAAGAAATTGCCGCCCTGATCGACCAATGGATCCAGGAAACGTCCGAAGCCGTGCTCGCCCG
>JBGQJJ010000023.1:0-17513 GCA_041498955.1 Terriglobia bacterium | reverse complement strand
TGTTCGCGATCACGCGCGTGCCGCCGATTCCGGACAATTCCGGCGCCGCCGGAATTCAGGGAGCCGGCGCCGCGCAACTGCTGAGCATGGCGCGATCGGTGCAGTGGGTTACGCTGGCCGCGCGGCCCGAGGGCGACGACCTGCGCATTTCGCTCGAGGGGGAATGCGACAACAGCACGGACGCGCTACAACTCAAGTCCGCGCTGGAACTCTTGCGAATGTTCGGGCGCGCGGGCCTGGAAAGTCCCAAGACGCGCCAGTCGATGGACCCCGCCGCGCTCGCGATGTTGGAGACTTTATTGAGCAGCGCGGAAGTCACCCAGGCCGCGGAGCGGGTTCGCATTTTGATTGAATTGACTCCGGATATTTTTAAGCTCAGCGAAGCACGGAAACCTCAATAATCCAGAAGTCGCAAGGGCTCCTTGTAGCGCAGGCTTCAAGCCTGCGGGGGTTCGCCCTTGCAAGGACCAAACCCCGCAGGCTGAAGCCTACGCTACTAAAACCAGCTCTCCTTACTCAACATTAGGGAACTTTCACTGGGTAAAGTCTGCGGGAAGAAAATCAGTCCGCGGCGGAGGCTTGGCGCAGGTAGCGCATCGGGTTGACCGGCGCGCCGTTGATGCGAACTTCGTAATGCACGTGAGGACCAGTGGACCGCCCGCTGACGCCGACATTGCCGACCGTGCCGCCGCGCCTCAGCTGCTGCCCCACGAGAACGTGGATGCTCGAGAGATGGCCGTAATAGGTCGTCACTCCAAATCCATGATCGACCACGACCAGCCTCCCATACCCCGCGCGTTCGTCGGCCTCGATGACAACGCCGTCGGCGGAAACTCGCACCGAGTCACCGTACTGGGAGGAAATATCCACGCCCGTATGGAAGGCGCCTTCCCCACTGAACGGGTCCATGCGCTCGCCGAACGTGCCCGTCAGATGGCCGATCACCGGCCACAGAGTCGGCGTGGATGTCAGGTCCGCCAAGCCCGCCGAAGAGAGCAACTGCAGGCTGCCCGTCGGAAGGGCGGCCTGCCCGACATTCCTTTGCAGGAAATTGAATTGCGCCATGGATTGCTCAAACCCGCTGTTGGATGCCTGCAAAGTCTCGTCCACGCCGAACGGGCTCTGCCGAAAGCGCATGAAACCGTAGGTCATGGCCACTTCGGTGGCCAGCGATTGCAGGGAGTTCATCCGTTCGTTGGTGTCTTTCACGCTGGACTGGAGCTTTTCGTAATTGTGCTTGAGGGTGTCCTGCTGGCGGCGAAGAGTATTGTAATTGCCCACTTTCCAGAGCATCCGCGTGTAGGAACCGGCTGCCGCGAGCACAGTCACGCCGCCCACCACGGCCAGAACAGCCAGCAAATGCAGCACATAGCCGGGAAGGGTGATCTTGCGAAAATTTCCCTTCCGGCTGGAGGCCACAAAAAATGTATAGGCTTCAGGCTTCATAGTCTGAAATCTCTAAAACAAAACACGCTTTACTTTCGAGGGAGCTGGAGCCGATCATCCCCTGAGCGGCTCATGCCTTCAATCAAGCCGTGTGAACCGGAAGCATTGCTACGAAACCAAACCCGCGCCCAGTCTAGTTTCAGACCTAGGCAGAGTCAACCCTTAATTTCCGGTTCGGGACGTTCGAAATCCTTACGCGATCGGCAACCATACCCTAAGATGTCATCCATGGAACCACGCAAAAGCGGTTTTGGACAACTGTACTGACGGTCAAACTATGGTCAGCGAAGATCAACTGATCGAACGGGTCACGAGGCGGTTCCCTTCCACCGGGAAAGGTCTTCGCGTCGGCGTCGGCGATGATGCCGCCGTGCTGCGCACTGGGGGCGGCGCCGAATGGGTCGTCACGACGGACGCGTTTCTCGAAAACGTGCACTTTCTCAGGGAGGTACACCCACCGAAGGCTGTCGGCTATAAGGCGCTCGCTCGGGCTACGAGTGACATCGCCGCCATGGGGGCGCGATCCCGATATTTCTTCCTGACCCTGGGGCTTCCGGACGCCTGCGCCGGGGCATGGCTCGATGATTTCCTTGACGGGATGGCGCGCGCGGCTCGCCGGTTCGGCCTGATCCTGGCGGGAGGCGATACGACGAAGTACCCGGTGATCGTAGCCAGCCTCACCGTTGTGGGCGAAATCGATCGAGGCAAAGCAGTCTTGCGGTCTGGTGCGAGGCCGGGAGACTTGCTGTGCGTCAGTGGAAGGCTGGGAGAAGCGGAGCTAGGTTTGCGGCTGATCCAGCGAAAATTGTACAAGAGGAAGCGCTGGACCATGGTCTTGAAGAAACATTTTTACCCGGAGCCGCGGCTCGCGTTGGGAGAGTGGCTTGCCGCCCACCGATGCGCCTCGTCGATGATCGACACCTCGGACGGGTTTTCGACTGACCTGGGGCACATCTGCAAGGCAAGCGGAGCCGGCGCCATCGTGTGGGCGCCGAAAATCCCAGTGGTTAGAATCCCGCCAGAATTGAAGCGTCTCGGTCTCGATTCGTTGGAACTTGCCCTCCATGGTGGCGAGGATTACGAACTTCTGTTCACCGTGCCGAAAAAGTTTTCCAAACGCTTGCCGCGCAAATTGGCGGGGATTCCGGTGACCGTCATCGGAGAAATCACGCGGGAGAAAAAGGTCATGCTACTTGGGTCCGATGGACGGAGCACAGAGCTTCAAGCCAAAGGCTGGGATCCCTTTCGGTGATGCTCCCCGGGAACGCCAATCTCCTGAATGGCGTCGTGAAACCCGCCAATCGGGAGATTGGCGTTCCCAGGTTAGGGCAGCGGCGGCGCGTCCGCCGAGTAGCCGTGCGGGTAAAAGTGGATGGCCACGATGTGCTGGGTGAAACGCGAGCCGAGCCAAACCGTGTTGTTGGCCTCGATCTCCACTTTGGGCACGCCTGCCAGCGGCCACACCTGCGGCAGCGGATAGTAGGTGAACTTCTTCGTGTTCGGCTCGAAATAGACGAGTGAATTGTTGAAGTCGTCGCTGGCCCAAATGTTGTCAAGTTTGTCGGGCCAAGTCTCATACGGACGCGAGCGGATCGGGAGCTTATACTCGGTGATCTTGCCGGTATCGGGATCGATGCGGCCAAGCTGGCCACCAGACCACTCGGAAAACCAGACGATGCCCTTGGAGTCCACACCGATGCGCCGCGCGCTGCCGCCCGCCGTTGGGTCCGGATACTCCGTGTAGCTCTCCGCGACCGGATCGAATTTCACGACCATGCTCTTGGCATAGCCCGCCGACCAGATATTTCCCTTGGGATCGACGGCCATACCGTAGAGGCCGAGGTCCGGCGTGGGCGTCGGGAATTGCGAAATTTGCCGCGTCTGCGCGTCGAGCTTGCCGATGCCGTCGCCGTGCACATCGTCGTACCAGATGTTGTCCTTCTGATCGGTGACCACTTGCAAGAGCGAACCGACCGTTGGCAGCGGATGCCGCGTCATTTTGCCCGTGGCAGGATCGAGCTCACCCACCATGCCGCCGAAAATTTCCGCCCAGTAGACATGCCCTTTGCTGTCCAGCGTGATTCCGTGCGCGAAGACAAACCCGGGAGCATCCGCGGGCAAAGGGAAAAATTTCCAGCGCTCGCCGGGATCGGTGTTTCGCGGATCGAGATGGACCATGGCGTTGGTCGGGGGATCGGCGTACCAGATCGTGCCGTCCTTGGCGATAAAGGGATCGTGCAGGTACGGCTTCGGATCGGGATTCTTCATCCGGTCCGCCGCGAGGCGCGCTTCGCGCGCTTCTGAACTGATCGTCTCTCCTGCGCTGTCCGTTTGTTTTTCCGACTTTTTGATCGAGGGCGCGGGAGGCAGATTCGTCAGATCGTATTCCACATAGATCGCTTTCGAGAGGGCGTCTTCGTTCACCGGGTACGGATCGTGCTTCAGCCGCTGGTTGGGAGAGTTCGGACCGAAGTTGGCCGCGAGATACTGGACCATGGCGTCCTGTTCCGCTTTCGTGATTACGGTGTGCGACATGGGAGGCACAACTCCTCCCAAATTGAACGGGCCATGCATCATTTTTCGCAGGCCCAGGCGAAAGCCCGCCTCGGTGAGGTGCATCGTGTTGTAAGAATCCGGTCCGTGGCACCCGAGGCAATTTTTCTTCAACAAGTCGAGCCCCGGCCGCGGCGGATACATTTCCTCGAATGTCTTGTAGACAACGTCGCTGGGTTTTTCGGCCTGTTTCGTGAGCGCGATGTTCACCGTCTTAGATTCGCCGGAAGCAAGATCGACTTTTTGCAGTGGCGAGTCATAGCCATCCTGCAGAACGCTAATCTCGTAGGGGCCCGGCAACGCTTGAGGGACGGTATACTTGCCATCCTTGGTGAATACCACGTACCAGATCATGTTGCGCAGATTGTGCGCCGTCACGCGGAAGCCGCGCACCTGACCTTGATCCGCCGAGACAGTTCCCGCGATCGTTCCGCGCGCGGGCGCTTGCGCGTTAGCGAAGCCCGGCAGCAGCAAGACCAATAGTGAAATGAGCAGGACAGCGACCAAACATTCGTCGCATTTTTTCCGAGTGGGCATCAGCAATCCTTCCTTCGCTGCTGTCCGTCAAGCAGCAAAATTGACATCGAAAACGACATCGAAATGAGCGAACTTCGGTTTCCGTATCCTACTGCGCGAGTCGAGCAGAGTCTAGTTCGGCAAAGACTCGCGCCTGCCTTGTAGTCTGTCCGACAGAACGAAGAAACACCCTTATTATCACTATTATTCAGTCCCGTTAGGGACGAAAGATCGTAGCCCACCGCGTGAGCGGTGGGTGGGGGTGAGCACAGAAAGCCAAGCCCCGGAGGGGCGGCACAGGGCGACCCCAATGTGCCGCCCCTCCGGGGCTGTAAATGATCACACGCCGTGCCCCACCGTTTAAACGGTGGGCTACGTTGTGACGTCCCTCCGGGACTTTGAGCAAAACAAGGAAAGGATGCAGCACATTAGCAATGGTCGAAATATTCTGGAGCACAAACTCCTAGCTGCGAGGACTGGGCGCCGCGGGAGGATTTTGTGGCGGAGGGATAGCTTTTGCGGGAGCTTCGCCCGGCGGCCTGCTCTCGGGCACTGTCGGAGCGCTTTCTGGATTGGCCTCCACCGTGGTCGGGCCTTCGCCGGCTTCCGTGGGAGCGGTGTCCGGCGTGTCCACTCTTACATTTTTTGTCAGCGCGACTTTTTCCAGAGGAATAACATTTTGGAATGCCAGAACGGGCTTGCCGTCCAGCGCGCCTTGCATGAATTCGAGCCAGATCGGCAGCGCGGCCACCGCGCCGGTTTCGGGCTTGCCCAGCGACACCGCTTTATCGTCGTAGCCGACCCAGACACCGGCGGTTATTTCCGGTGTGAAGCCGATGAACCAGGCGTCGGTGAAATCGTTGGTCGTGCCGGTCTTGCCGGCGGCGGGGCGGCCCAGGGCGCGCGCGGGCGTTCCCGTGCCGCGCTCGACGACATCCTGGAGCATCGCCGTCATCGTGCGCGCGACCGCGGGTTCCACCACGTCGTGAACGAGGGGATGCGCTTGTTCGAGCAGCGCTCCGTCGTAGGTGGTCACGCGGCGAATCATGTGCGGATCGATGCGAATGCCGTCATCGGGAAACACGGTGAACGCCGACGTATGTTCGAGCAGATTCAAATCCGCCGCGCCCAGCGTGATGGGCAGATAGGGCGGCAAGGGACTGGTGATGCCGAAGCGGCGGGCCATGTCGATCACGGCGTTCATGCCGACTTTTTCGGCGAGCTTCACGGCGGGAACGTTGCGCGAACCGTCGAGCGCGCGGCGCAGCGTAATCACACCTTCGAATTTCTCGTCGTAATTGTGCGGCGAGTACGGCTGGCCGCCGCTCATCGTTGTGAAAGGAGCGTCGAGAATCGTGTCGAAGGGAGTAAAGCCCTGTTCGACGGCTGCCGAATAAACGTAGATTTTGAAGGAGGACCCAACCTGCCGCTGCGCTTGCGTCGCCCGGTTGAATTTCGATTCGTCGAAGCTGTACCCGCCGACCATGGCCTTGATTTCACCGGTGGGATTGTCGATGGCCACGATGGCCGCTTGCGGGCCGACATTCTGCTCGAGTTGAACGTGCGCGACCGCTCCGTTGATCTCCTTGATGCTGACCTCGGCAAGATCGCCGGGCTTCAGCAGTTCGCTGGGTAATTTGTGGCCGGTCCATGCAAAATCGGGTGGCGCAAGGATTGCGTGAAGCGAGCCGAGTTTGATCGTCGCCGCTTTTTGGTCCGCGGCGGTCACGAGGCCTTGGACGTAATCGCCTTTGTTGATCGGCCAGCGCCAGTCATCGTCCTCATAGGAGTCCAGCGTGTCGGTCTTGTCGACGAGGATGTTGTCCAGCTTGCCGCGCCAGCCGTGCCGGCGGTCGTAGGCGTGGAGGCCGTCGCGAACGGCGCGGTCGGCGGCCTGCTGCATTGTGGCGTTGAGCGTCGTGTACACTCGCAGGCCGCGCTGGTGGACCATTTCCGTGCCATAGGTGCTCTCGAGATATTTTCTGATTTCCTCGACAAAATACGGCGCCAGCGTATTTCGCGGCGCCTGGAGACGCAGGCCCATCGGCTGCGCGATGGCTTGCCGCGACTGGGCGTCCGTGATCTTGCCCGAATGCGCCATGAGCTCGAGCACCAGATTGCGCCGCGCCAGCGCGCGCTGCGCATGGAGAATCGGCGAATAACTCGGACCCCGGATCAATCCCGCCAGCAAGGCTGCTTCCTGCACGTTCAGTTTGCCCACGGGCTTGCCAAAATAATATTCCGAAGCCGCTTCAAATCCGTAGTTCCCGTGGGAGAGATAAATCTGATTGCAGTACATCGTGAAAATCTGTTCTTTCGAGTAGTGCCGCTCGATCTGCAGGGCCAGGAGCGCTTCTTGAACTTTCCGGCCCATCCTGCGATCAGTGCGGTCCAGAAAAAGCGTTCCGGCTAGTTGCATGGTGATGGTGCTGGCGCCTTCCACGACGCGGTGCGCGACGAGATCCTTCCAGGCCGCGCCGGCCACGCGCGTGAAATCCACGCCCCAATGCTCTGCGAAGTGCTGATCCTCGGTGGTCAGAATCGCATCCCTCAGGACTTGCGGGTATTGCTCGTAGCTGAGAAGAACGCGGCGCTGCAAAGCGAAGTTGCCGACAATCTGGCCGTCGTCCGCGTAAAGTTCCGTGACCAGATCGGGCTGAAAATCCTCGAGGGCGTGAATCTGCGGGAGATCGCTGGAATAAACGAACAGCAGTCCTGCCAGGCCGCCCAGGGCAATCGAGCCCAGCAGCAACAATATGAAAGCGACACGCCCGACAACCTTGCGGCCGCGCAGATGGAGCGTGATCGGCGGCAGATCTACCATGGGAGTTTTATTCTAACGCAAACAAGGGAGGTGAACGCGCGGATCAGGAAGATACTGTGCCCTGCCGTTTCTTAATGAGAAACGCACCGACGGTGACGGCCAAAGCCAGAACGAGCAGCGTGCTGTCCCGAAGCAAAGTAAAAATCGTCAGCGGCTCGTCATTGCCGAAGCAGCCGCATTTGATCTGAATGTGCAGAATCAGGGCGCGTGTCATGGCGCCGATGAAGACCAGCAGCAAGGCGCTCGTAATCGAAGCGACCCATCGGAGACCCAGGCCCGAAATCAGAAGCGCTCCCAATACCGCCTCCAGGATGGGAAGGACTCGCGCCATCAATTCAACCGCCCGCAAAGGGAGCATATTGTAGGAATCGATGGCCATGGCGAAGAAGAAATGGTAATCGCCAAAGTGCCAGTTGCCGTTGAAATGAAATTTCGTGTAAGCCGCAACGAGGAAAATTAAGCCCAGCGCGACGCGCCCAATCGCGAGCAGCGCTTTGGGCCACACGGCCGTGCGCGGCGAAGTCTCCGACGGAATCGCGGTGGTTGCCATGATTACTGGCGCAGCAGATAGTCAAAATAACTTTTCAGCAGCTTGTAGTCCACCCCGCCGCCGGGAAGAGCTTCGGTCTTGCCATGCGCCGTGACGTACACCGTCGGCGTCTGGTTCACGTTGCGCTGCATGCCCAACGTGCGGTCGCGCTCGATGGAAGCGTTGATCTCGCTGATGTGCTGCGATTCAAACGCCTGAAATTTCTTGAATTGCGCCGGAGGGAAATAGGTGGCCATGACCTCGTCAATATTTCCTTTGGCGGACCACTCATCCTGGTGATCGTACAGAGCCCGCTCGATGGCCTCGAATTGCCCGAATTCCGACGCGGCATTGGCTAGCCGCGCAGCCTGGCGTGCGTAGGGGTGCATGTCCAGCGGAAAATCGCGATGAATGATATACACCTTGCCCGGGATCACGTAATCGTCGATCACCTGCTTCACACTGGTTTCAAAGAAACCGCGGCACGCCGGGCACTGGAAATCTCCAAAGACTTCCATCGTGATCGGCGCTTTCGGATTTCCAATCGTTTTTTGAAACGTCGGGTTTGCAGCCGCTGCCGGGACGGCCTTTGCGGCCGAAGTCACGGGCGCTTTCGTCTGCTGCTTTGCGAAAGCTGCCGATGCCACGACGCACAGCGCGGCCAAGCTCAGAATTCCAATCTGGCGGACGGGAAGCGATTTCACGCGACGATCTCCTTGGGATTTTAAGGGCACCGCATTCTAACCCCAAACGGGTCTTTCTGCACTCATAGACGTATGCAGGAAACACGGGGTTATCCGCCCGGCGCAGATTTCCGGGCCTTTCTGAGCCGACTTTTGACAGTCCTTTGGGCAAAGGGGGCCGGATTATATGAACCCAAAGCGCACCTCGGGAGGCAGAGTATTCCCAGGATTGCAGGACTGGAAAAGTATGCAGGGGGCGAAAATAACCATAAGTTGCTGTAAATAAATAGGATGTAAGACAGTCAAACTACTTGACAATGACACACTCAATATGTACACTAGCTGCGTTTAATGCACTCATGCCGGATCTTACCGGGCGAGATATGGAGGAGGAGCGCTAGCTATGAGCAAAATTATTGGAATTGATCTCGGGACGACCAATTCGGTTGTTTCCGTGATGCAGGGTGGAGAACCGGTGGTAATCCCGAACCAGGAAGGCGGGCGAACGACCCCTTCGGTCGTGGCCATCGCCAAGTCGGGGGAGCGGCTGGTCGGCCAGGTGGCCAAACGACAGGCGGTAACCAATCCGGAAAACACGGTTTATTCGATCAAGCGGTTCATGGGCCACCGGTTTGATGAAGTGGCGGACGAGACCAAGCGCGTGCCCTACAAAGTTACCAAAGGGCCGCATGACGATGCGCGCGTTGAAATTTTCGGCAAGGCCTATACCCCGCCGGAACTTTCCGCGATGATTTTGCAGAAGCTGAAGACTGCCGCCGAAGATTTTCTTGGCGAGAAGGTGACCAAAGCGGTCATCACGGTCCCGGCGTATTTCAACGACAGCCAGCGGCAGGCGACCAAGCAAGCGGGCGAAGTGGCGGGCATGGAAGTGCTCCGCATCATCAACGAGCCGACCGCCGCGGCGCTGGCTTACGGCCTGGACAAAAAGAAGGACGAGACGATCGCGGTCTACGATCTGGGCGGCGGCACGTTCGATATTTCCATCCTGGAAGTGGGTGAAGGCGTGGTCGAAGTCAAGGCCACTGCCGGCGACACGCATCTGGGCGGCGATGACGTCGACAATCAAGTTGTCGATTGGCTGATCGCGGAATTCAAAAAAGATCAGGGCATCGACGTCAGCAAGGATCGCATGGCCGTGCAGCGGTTGAAGGAAGCCGCGGAAAAAGCCAAGATCGAATTGTCGCAGATGCAGGAGACGGACATCAATCTGCCCTTCTTGACGGCGGATGCATCCGGTCCGAAGCACCTGCAATTGAAACTGACGCGCGCGAAGCTCGAACAGTTGATGGAAGACATCCTGAAGCGAACGATTGGGCCGACCAAGCAAGCGCTTTCGGATGCGGGCATTACGCCGGACAAAATCGACGAGGTCGTGCTGGTGGGCGGCTCAACGCGCATCCCTCGCGTGCTGCAGATCGTCAAGGATCTGTTTGGCGGCAAGGAACCGCACAAGGGCGTCAATCCGGACGAAGTTGTCGCGGTGGGCGCCGCGATTCAGGGCGGCGTGCTGGGCGGCGAGGTGAAGGACATCCTGCTGCTCGACGTGACTCCGCTGTCGCTGGGCGTGGAAACCCTGGGCGGCGTGATGACGGTGCTGATCACGCGGAACACGACGATTCCGACGCGCAAGTCGGAAGTCTTCTCGACCGCGGCGGACAACCAGCCGTCGGTGGAAATTCACGTGCTGCAGGGCGAACGCAAGATGGCGCCCGACAATCGCACGCTCGGCAAATTCCACCTGATGGGAATTCCGCCCGCGCCGCGGGGATTGCCGCAAGTCGAGGTCACCTTCGACATCGACGCCAACGGCATTCTCAACGTTTCCGCGAAAGATCGCGCGACGAACAAGGAGCAGAAAATCACGATTACCGCCTCGACCGGCCTCAGCAAGGAAGAGGCCGAGAAGATGCGCTCCGACGCTTAAGCTCACGCCGAAGAGGACAAGAAGAAGCTCGCGGAAATCGAGGCGCGGAACATCCTCGACAACCGAGTGTATCAGGTCGAGAAGCTGATCGCCGACAACCGCGACAAGCTTTCCGAATCCGACACTAAGCCGGTGGAAGAGGCTGTTGCAACCGCGAAGTCCGCGCTCGCCGGCGGCATCCTCGACCAGATTCAGTCGGCGACGGTGCAACTCGAGAGCGCTTCGCACAAGCTCGCCGAGGTGCTTTACAAGACCGCGCAGGCGAGCGGAGCGCAGGCGGGCACGGGGGGTTCCGCGGACGGAGGGTCAGGCGCGCCGAAGAGCGGAACGGGCTCAGCCCCCGAAGGCGAAGTGATCGACGCCGAGTACGTGGACGTCGATGAATCGAAGAAGCCGAATTAAGCGGATTGGTAGCACAGGCACTCCTGCCTGTGCGGGTTTTGCCATCGTGGGGCTAAGTAGCTGATTCTTGCGATTCACAAAACCGCACAGCCAAGAGTGGCTGTGCTACCTGAATTCCCCGGCAAGTTGCTCGATGGGGAATAAAATTTGTTAGAGAGTTCACAGGAGCCAGCGTTGACGACGTACGAAGGCATCAAGCGGACCGGACCGCCGCACGCCATCCAAAAGCTGCGGGAAGATCTGTTCATGATTCAAATCGTGCTTTCGGAAACGCCGACGGCCGATTGGAAGCGGCTATTTTACGAAACGCAACAAGCGCCGCCCCCGGACTTCCCTCCCCGCGCCGTGGATATCAGCGGGGCGGCCATTCGGTTCCGTTCGGACGTCCCCAGCGTGGAAGCCAGGACGGCCTGGGTCGACCGGTGGATCGAGCGCGCCAATCAGAAGGAAGCGGCCATGGGCGGCAAACTCGACGAAGAACGCCGGCGCCGCCGCGATGACCACCAGCGCGAGCAGCAGGAATTGGCGGCCATCAACGCGCACTGGGAAAAGTTGTGAAATGAGCTTCAGGTGCTAAAGAGTCTGTGTGAGAAGTCAAAATTGCCACGTTTTTGTAGCGCCCGCCTTCAGGCGGGCACTTTGGAGTCGAGCAGATGCCCGCCTGAAGGCGGGCGCTACATGACCCAAAACCGAGTTCTCACACAGACTGTAAAGCCCTGCTCTTGCGGCCCGGCACGTCGCGGCTGAAGCCGCGACCCACAATGCACTTCGAGGCATGTGAGAGCGGCAATTTTTTGGAATATTCTTGGAAGATTGGAACAGATGATGGGCTGGTGTTCACGAGTCACCAGTCACGAATCACGAGTCACTGATTTCATATGGCCACGACCACAAAACAAGATTACTACGAACTGCTGGGCGTCTCCCGCAAGGCCGCGCAGAAGGAAATCCGGCAGGCCTACCGAAAACTCGCGCGCAAATATCATCCTGACCTGAACCCGGGCGACAAATCCTCGGAAGAAAAATTCAAGCAGGTGCAGGAAGCTTACGATGTTCTCTCCGACAGCAAGAAACGGCAGATGTACGATCAATTCGGCTTCGAAACTCCGGGTGCTGGAGGCATGCCCGGCGCGGGGGATGCCGGGGGCGTTCATTTTGATTTTGGTGGATTTGATTTCGGCGGAGGAGGCGGAGGCGCGGGGCCGAGCTTCCGGGATCTGTTCAGCCAGTACTTTCGCGGCGGCGGCGCGGCGGCCGAAGCGCCTTCGCATGCGGAGCCGGGATCGAGTCTCGAATACCAGATCGAAATCAGTTTCTGGGAAGCCGTTCGCGGCACCGTAAAAAAACTAACGATCTCTCGCCTCGATGCCTGCACGGATTGCCGCGGCACGGGGACGGCCGGCCAGGCGCAAACCTGCACGGCATGCGGCGGTTCGGGACAAGTTGCGCAGACAAGCGGGAAGATGCGCTTCAACCTGACGTGCTCGCGCTGCGGCGGCACGGGACGCCTTCGAAATATCTGCCGCGCCTGCGGCGGCGAGGGGCGCGTGCGGCGCGCGGACACGATCGAAATTCGAATTCCCGCGGGGGTGCAGACCGGCTCGCGCGTGCGCGTGCCCGGCCGCGGCAATGCGGGAACCGCCGGCGACCCCCCGGGAGACCTGTACATCATCACCGACGTTCAGCCGCATCCGTTTTTCGACCGCCGCGGCGACGATATTTACATCACCGTACCCATTACCGTCACCGAGGCAGTACTCGGCGCGAAAATCGAAGTACCCACGATCGACGGGCCATCGCGGCCCCTGCGCGTCCCCCCGGGGACAAACAGCGGGCAGAAGCTGCGCCTGCGCGAAAAGGGCGTGCCCTCGGTCCGAACCCCGGGGCAACGCGGGGATGAATACATCGAATTGCAAGTCGTGGTGCCGAAGCCTGTGGACGAACGCGTGAAGGAACTCCTGAGGGAACTGGAAAAAATCGCGCCGGAAGATCCGCGCAAGGATCTTTTTGACCGGGCCAAGGCGTAAGGATCGCAGCCATGACGCGCGTCAACCCAAAACGAAAAAAGGCCCGCGCCGGATACATGATTTCCGCGGTCGCGGAACTGTACAAATTGCATCCGCAAACGCTGCGCCTCTACGAACGCGTGGGGCTGCTCAAGCCGTCGCGGTCCGATGGCAACACGCGGCTGTACACGGACTCCGATCTGGAGCGCCTGGAAGTGATTCTGACGCTGACGCGCGAAATGGGCGTCAACCTCGCGGGAATCGAAATTATTTTGAACATGCGCGAGAAAATGGGCGAAATGCAGCACCAGATGGAGGCGTTCACTTCGTTCGTGCAGGAGGAGCTGGCGCGCGGCCTCCGCTCTGTGACCGCGCGTCCGCAGGACGACGCCCTGGTGCGCGTTCCTCCGCCGAAGGTGATTCGAGTGCATAAGGGCTGAATCCACAGATAAACACAGATGAACACAGATAAAAACCGAAGGATGTGGATCTAGTTCTCCAGTCGCGGCAAGCTTCTTTCATTTTGTCCTTTCCTTTTTTTCTTCTTTCTTTCCTTCTTTCATCTGTGTGTATCTGTGTTCATCTGTGGATTCATTCTTCCTTTTTCCACACGCGCAGCGCTTTCCACAGGGCGGCACAACTTGCGCAACTTTCGCGGCGCGCCTATGCTGGCTTCATGGCGCAACCGGATTGCCCGCTGTGCGGCGGCACGGGATGGAAGACCGTCGACCGCGTCGCGGAAGAAGAAAAACTGACGCGCGGTTCCCGGGAAAAGCCCATCGAGGGTACGAACGCAACCAAACGCGTCTGGGCCGTGCCATGTGATTGCACAGGCAAGGATCGCACCGCGCGAACGATCGGGCGCGCGCGCATTCCAAACCGCTACGAACACTGCGACTTCGATAATTTCGACAAGGACATTTATGACACCGGCCCCGATTGGGCCGCATGGAACCGCAGCCTCGAGCAAGCCAAGCTGGTCACCGAAGCGTTTGCCCGCGATTATCCGGCCGGCCCCGACACGGGACTCCTGCTGATGGGGCCCTGCGGCGCGGGCAAAACGCATCTCGCCGTAGCCGCGCTGCGGCAAATCGTTTTGCGCGGGCACACGGGAATTTTTTACGACTATCGCGAGCTGCTCAAGGAAATCCAGGGCAGCTACAATCCGGAAAGTCAAACCAGCGAACTGGGCGTGCTCGAGCCCGTGCTGACTGCCGACGTTTTGCTCCTCGATGATCTCGGCGCCAGCAAACCTTCTCCGTGGGCGCTCGAAACCGTCGGCCACATCCTCAATTCCCGGTACAACGAACGGCGCATCACGCTGCTGACGACAAATTATCTCGATACCACCGTACCGACTCCCATGCCTGCGCCGCGAAGAGCCCAACTCCCTTCCGGCCAGGCAGTCTCTGCCGCCCGCGAAGATTCTCTCACCGACCGCCTGGGCATGCGGATCCGTTCCCGGCTCTACGAAATGTGCCGTACGATCGAACTCTTCGCGCCCGATTACCGCCGCGAAGTCCGCCAGGCCGGGCGGGTAAGATCGTGAATCGTAATTTGTGATTCGTGAATCGTGATTCGTGATGCAAGCGGCCCGCGTCTTGCTTTTTTGTTGCTCGAAGTCCCGGAGGGACGTCACAACGTAGCCCGCCGTTTCAACGGTGGGTACGGGATGCGATCCTTCACAGCCCCGAAGGGGCGGCACATTTGATTCAGGCTGTGCCGCCCCTTCGGGGCTTGTGCTTCTGACCTCGCACAGACCCACCGCTCACGCGGTGGGCTACGTTTTTTCGTCCCTAACGGGACTGGTCATTAGATATGTGCGATTCTTCGTTCTGTGGCGCAGATTGCCCATCCAATTCCTACAAAAGGCGACGCCGCCGATCGGAATCTTTCAACCCTAAGCTCCCAATTGTCAGGATGTTTCACGAATCACGAACCACAAATCACGAATCACGCCTCCTCACCGCTTTCATTGACACAGGCCACAAAGCGCGGGTATCATCCCCACGGTGCGGCACCTGGGTGGGAAGCCGCGCTTCCTTCCTTGCACCTCCCCGTGACTCGGAAGATAAACCGAGCGTTTCCTGTTGGGAGCGAGGCAGGGACCTCACTGGAGGCAGTAAGATGTTTTCCGACAATGAAAACCCCGGCGCGGAGCTTTCCGCCGGACAAACCTCAACCGCCGCGGCAGCGGCGCCGGAACAAACCACGAACGTAGAGACGGAACAAACCCTAGTTGCAGCAGTTCAGGCGCAAGAACCGATTGTCGCCGCTGCACCGGTGCCACCTGCCGAGCCGGCTGTTGTTACCGTGTCTCCCGCAGAGCCTGTGGCAGAACCGGATGGGCATGCCGCCGTCGAACATTCCAACGTGAGCGAAGCGGCGGAAACCTCCGCGGATTCCGGTGAGCCTTCCACGGAATCGACCTCGGAGATGGAACAGCTCATGGAGCAATACGCCGTGCCTCATCAGGCGCCGGCGGAAGGCGAGATCGAATCAGGCCAGGTTGTGGCGATCACCGATTTGGGCGTGGTGGTGAATCTGGGCGGCAAGACCGAAGGGCTGATTCCCGCGCAGGAATTCGCGGAACTGGACGGCCCGTTCCCTCTAGTAGTCGGAGAGCCGGTCGAAGTCCAGCGCACCGGCGATCGCAAGGAAGGGATGGTATTGCTGTCGTACCAGCGCGTAAAGCGGCGTCGCGCGTGGGGCAAGATTGAAGAGGCTTACCGGACGAAATCCGATATCACCGGAAAAATCGTGGACCACATCAAGGGCGGCCTGGTGGTGGACATCGGCGTGCGCGCATTTTTGCCTGCATCGCAAGCCGATCTGCATCCGGTGCGCGACCTGGACGAATGGAAGGGCCGCGACCTCACCGTCCGCGTGCTGAAGATGAACCGTAAGCGCGGCAACATAGTCGTCAGCCGCCGCGCGATCCTGGACGAACAAGTGGCGTCGCAGCGGCAGGCCATGCTGGACTCGATGGCCGAGGGACAGATCGTGCGCGGCGTGGTCAAGAATGTGACCGGCTACGGCGCGTTTGTGGACCTGGGCGGCATCGACGGACTGCTGCACATCACGGACATGTCCTGGGGCCGCGTGGCGAGCCCGCTGGACGCTGTCTCGCCGGGCGAGGAAGTCGAAGTTAAAATTCTCAAGTACGACAAGGAAAAAGGGCGCGTGTCGCTTGGGCGCAAGCAATTGCTGCCCGATCCGTGGGCCTCGGTGGTGGAACGCTACTCGCAGGGAAAGAAGCTCACGGGCAAGATCATGGGCCTGACGGATTACGGCGCGTTCGTCGAACTGGAGCCGGGCATCGAAGGCCTGGTGCACGTCAGCGAAATGAGCTGGTCCAAGCGCAAGCAGCACCCGTCGAAAATGGTCAAGGTGGGCGACGATGTCGACGTCATCGTGCTGGGCGTCGATTCGAACGAGCGGCGGATTTCGCTCGGGATGAAGCAGGCGCAGTCCGACCCGTGGCAGCAGCTCGCGGAAAAATATCCGGTCGGCACGGTGGTGAGCGGAAAAATCCGCAACTTGACCGAATTCGGTGCTTTCCTGGAGATCGAGGAAGGATTCGACGGCCTCATCCACGTCAGCGATATTTCCTGGACCGGGCGAATCAAGACTCCCTCCGAGGTTTATAAAAAGGGCGACACCGTCGAAGCAAAGGTGTTGAAGATCGACCAGGGCACGCGGCGCGTTTCGCTCGGCGTCAAGCAGGTGAACGACATCTGGTCGGCATGGTTTGAGAAGCACAAGGTCGGCGACTTGGTGCGCGGAAGAGTGTCCCGCGTCACGACGTTTGGCGCGTTCGTGGAGCTGGGCGACGGGATCGAAGGTCTCTGCCACATTTCCGAGATCGACGACCGCCGCAACAATAAGGGCGACAAGCCGCAAGGCCCGCCGCGTCCCGGCGTCCGGGCGAGCGGATTGCTCGATCCCGGCCGCGATTATGAGTTCAAGATCGTCAAGATCAGCCTGGATCAGCATAAAATCGGGCTCAGCTACCGTGGCGCGCAAAAGCAGGCGGAACGCCGCGACATGGAAGATTACCGGTCGACGAAGTCATCGGCAAAAGCCACGATCGGCGATGCAATTATGGCCAAGCGTTCCCTATAGATAGTCGCTCCGGTGGTCCCCCGGCCGGGGTGGAAATAATATTTCCCTTAAGCCTCGTTTGGTGATATGGAATTGCCACCAAAGGCAGCCCGCCGGGGAATTTTTCTCCCGCGAGCCGGTGGCGCGTTCCCGAGGCGCGTCCGGGCCTGGCACCGAGTGGTGCAATTTTAGAATTAGGCGGAGCATACATCAATGAACGATTCCACCGTGACAAAGGCGGACCTGGTCGAAGAAGTGGTTCGCGTCACTGAACTTCCACGCAAAGAATCCGAGGCCGTCGTCGAAACGATTTTCGAAAGCATCATCGGCGCGCTGCAGGGAGGCGACCGCATCGAAATCCGGGGCTTCGGCAGTTTTCGCACGCGCCAGCGCCGCGGCCGGACCGGGCGCAATCCGAAGACCGGGGCCAAGGTCGAAGTGCCGCCCAAGAAGATCCCGTTCTTCAAGCCCAGCAAAGAGTTGAAGGATCATGTCAACTCCGGCG
>JBGQJJ010000022.1:0-17560 GCA_041498955.1 Terriglobia bacterium | reverse complement strand
GACTCCGTGAACCTCCACGCGCTTGGTTCTGCTGCGCTCGCCTGAAGCGATTCTAACAGCCGACAGGGGCACTTTCAAACGCGTTGCCAGCAGCTTGCACAGCGCTTCGTTGGCGCGATCGTCTACGGGCGGCGCGGTGAGTCGAATTTTCAATCCATCCTGATACTCGCCGGCAATTTCGTCGCGGCTCGCTCGCGGCTGCACGCGAACCACAAAAGTGATCGTCCCATCTTTTTCCGTGATTTGCACGGCGGATTACACCCTTTCTCTTTCCCCAAACAAGGCCGTTCCAACACGCACCTCGGTTGCGCCCTCTTCGATGGCGATCTCTAGATCATGG
Organism: Terriglobia bacterium; assembly: GCA_041498955.1. Taxonomy (GTDB): domain Bacteria; phylum Acidobacteriota; class Terriglobia; order Acidiferrales; family UBA7541; genus Palsa-360. The sequence goes on along the minus strand of JBGQJJ010000022.1, from coordinate 17,220 downwards.
GACATGCCCATCGACAGTACAGGCAAGATTTCCGCGCCCATTTGCGCGCGGATCGCATCCCGCAATTCGCGCAGGCGGCGGAAGTGGTGCCGTGATTCTTCTGGATTGTCGAAATAGGGTGGGACGCCCATGAGTCCGCGCAATTCTAGATGAGGCAGCCGCATGATGGCTTCGATGAGGCGCGGTACCTCCTCGCCGTCTACACCGGACTTTGCCGGTTCTGGGTCGAGCTTCACCTCGATCAGAATGCGCAGCCTGCTCGGCGGCGCAAGTTGGTCTGATTCCCTGCTCGTCTTTCTCAGCTCAGTGTTCTCTGTGTCCTCTGTGGTGAAATCGGTTCTGGCGCGGTCCAGTTTCTCAGCCAACGTGGCACTGTCCACCGAGTCGATCGTGTCGAACAGTTGGGCGGCTCGCGCCGCCTTGTTTTTCTGTAAGTGGCCGATCATATGCCACGTTGCGTCGAGTCCCGACACCTGTGCCAGCTTCGACTCCCGTTCCTGGACGCGATTCTCGCCGAAATGGCGCACTCCAGCTTCGTACAATTTCTGAATGTTGCGCGCGGAATGTGTTTTTGAGACTGCGACAAGCGTGATCTCTTCGGCGCGACGTCCGGCGCGCGAAGAGGCAATTTCGATCTGCCCGCGCACTCGCGCAAGATTCTCGGCTATTTTTCCAGACGTGGAAGTCATCGCGCGGATTTTAGCATGTGCAGTGGCCGATTTTTGTAGCACAGCCACTCCTGGCTGTGCGGTTTTCGCGATTGCTGCCAGATTGCTAGCCTCCCTTCCAACTTACAAAACCACACAGCCAAGAGTGGCTGTGCTACTCGCGGGCTTCCTTGCGGCATTGCGTCGCTCACGCTAGACTGGCGAAACCACTATGGCGACTCGCGGGAAATTAATTGCTCTTGAAGGAATCGACGGATCGGGAAAGCGCACGCAGCTTGACCTGCTGGCGCGGGAACTCGATGCGCGGGGACTTGCTACGTTCCGCATCAGCTTTCCCCGCTATGAATCGTTCTGCGGAGAACTTGTCGGCCGCTACCTCAACGGAGAATTTGGGCCCCTGGGCGCGGTGGACCCGCACTTGTCCGCATTGCTCTACGCCGGCGACCGCCTGGAAGCGAAGCCGGAGATCGATGCGGCGTTGTCTTCCGGCAAAATTGTGCTGGCCGACCGGTACATCGGCTCGAATATGGCGCATCAGAGCGCGCGCGTTCCGCCGGAGAAGCGCGAAGAATTTATCGCGTGGTTGAAGCGCCTCGAATATGGGCTCTACGCCCTGCCGGTGGAAGACCTGGTGGTTTATCTGCGCGTCCCTGTTGCGGAGGCGCACCGCCTGGTTGGCGAAAAATCCGCGCGCGCGTACACAAACTTGAAACGCGATATTCAAGAGGCAGACATCCAGCACCTGGAACAAACTGCGATCATTTACGATCGGCTGGCAACCGAAGCGAATTGGGTGCGCATCGACTGTATCCATCCGGCATCCGGCGTTTTGTATTCGCCGGAGGAAATCCACCGGACCGCGCTTCAGGCCGTGGAGACCCGCGTCCTGTCCCAGGCTTCGCCCGTACGGGGAGAAGAGGCGATGAAAAGAAAAGGAACTCCGTGAGTTTCTCAGATTTTCTAGGCAACCCGCGCATCGTTACCGCGCTGCGCGGCATGCTGGCCTCCGAGCGCGTGCCGCATGCCATGCTCTTCTCCGGCCCGCGCGGAGTAGGAAAATTCACGCTCGCGCGAATGTTCGCGCAAGCGGCCAACTGCCAACGGCTGCCGGATGATTTTTGCGGCGAATGTGAGCCATGCCGGAAAATCGGGCAGCTTGCCGATCTTCGGCCCCTCGTCGAGCAGGGACTGGCGCAGCGCGGCGAACGGCCCGACGCTGCGACCGTCGAGCGCGTGCCGCTTCTGCTCGAAACGCATCCGGACGTGTGGGCCATCGTTCCCGACCCCGTGCGACTGAAGGAGCCCGTCGCGCGCCCCGTGCTGCACGTGGGGCAACTCCGCGCCGTTCAACGCGCCGCGTATTTCAAACCGCAGGGCCGCCGCCGCGTATTTCTGATCGATGGCGCGGAAACGATGCGCTGGGACCTGGCGAATATCTTCTTGAAGATTCTGGAAGAACCGCCGGAATCGGCCACTTTGATTTTGCTCGCGCCCAATCCCTATCAACTTTTGCCCACGATCCGGTCGCGCTGCCTGCAATTTTCCTTCACGCCGCTCGAGACGGCCGAAGTCGAGAAAATTCTGTGCGCGCGCACGGAAATGAAACCGGAAGAGCGCAAAGTGGCCGCGCAATTTGCCGAGGGCTGCCCCGGCGCCGCGATCGGGCTGGACCTCGACGCCGTCGCGAAGCTGCACCGCGATGCCCTGACGATCCTCGAACGCTCCGTGGAACTGCGCGGCGTCTCGGATTTATTCGCCGGCACGGCCGCCCTCGCCAAGAGCCAAGAAATCGCGTTTGAAAATGTTCTGGAAGTGTTCTATAGTCTGCTCACGGACCTGCTCGATCTGTCCAGTACTTCCGCGAAGAAGGTGTTGCGAAATCCGGCATTACGCAAGGAACTCGAAACACTCAGTAAGAAGATAGACGTGGCGTGGATCAGCAAAGCTGTCGATGGATTCGACGTGCTTCACGCCAGGACGCGGCGGAATATCAACCGGTCTTTGGGATTGGACGCAGTGGCTATTTCCCTGACCCGCCCCTCGATGGGCACGAAAAAATCAGTTTCTCGGTAACCGAAGCGTACCCTGATACGTCTGTGGTGCATCATAGCAGGTGAGAAATCTCGTCTCATCCAGGGAATTTTATAGTTGAAGGAGTTGTCATCGTGAATCGCAAGCTGTTTCGCCCTACTCTGACGGAAATGAAAGAACCTCATCCCACTTCGAGCCGTACGCACTCTGCGAGCAACGGGCCGCAGCCGCACAAGAAGCCGGCTCCGCCCGAACAGACGCACGCGGAGAACTTCTATTGGATCAAGCAGATGCAGGCTCGCACCCCCGTGGTCATCATTATGGCCGATGGGGAAACCTTGCACGGGGTTGTGGAGTGGTACGACAGGGACTGCATTAAACTGACGCGGACGGGCAGCCCAAATTTGTTGATTTATAAACAATTCATAAAGTATATTCACAAAGACGGCCCGGAAGCCGCCACCGGCGGGGCCAACGGGCAATAATTTTCCACCTATCTTTCAAACCTAATTGAATTCTGGTCCTTCACCCCCTCCAACGTGCGCTCCGCGGCGGAAGATTCTGAACGTGTGTTTGACTTACCTGGTGGTTTCTCCCGGGAACGCCAATCTCCCGATTGGCCGGGGTTGCGCAACCCCCGCCAATCGGGAGATTGGCGTTCCCGGGGAGAAATTCAGGCTCGCATTTCTACGGTTTTGGCGGATATATAGAAAACGTCATGAGGGCTTTGCTGACCAGGCGGCCGTCCTGGTCGGTCACGTCGCAATCCACGACGCTGGTGGTTCTTCCCTGCCGCAGGACACGCGCGTCCGCCTTGACTACCCCGTGCTCGACGGCCTCGAGAAAGTTTATTTTCATCTCAATCGTGGCGACGCGCGATCCGGATGGCGCCGCCAGGAAAGCCGCAAAGCCTCCGGCCGTGTCGGCCAGCATGGCCATGACCCCGCCGTGCACCACGCGGTGAATCTGCTTATGCAGATCGAGCACCGGCATGCGGAGAACGGCCCGGCCACGTTCGGCCTTCACCAATTGGAATCCAAAATGGTTGACCGGATTGCTGTGGCGCAGCCGATCGGCCACTCGCGCCAGGTCGGCTTTGGACAATTTTCCTCGCGGGTTCATGGTTTTAGCGCGCCCCTTCGCAGCACCTAAGTCCTTCTCCCTCAATGCATTAAAATGTTGTCACCTCGGAGCCTTGCCCTGCGTCCAATACGGGTGCAAGCGTGAAGCTCCAAGGTCGGGGAATCTAGCATTCCGCCGGGATAGGCGCAATAGATTCTCTGTCTTGTTTGAGACTGTGTTTGTTAAACTGCCGACTCGAATCTGGTGCATAACCTGATTGGAACACGGCGTTTCCAGGAAAAATTTTCTGGAACGCGGCAGAAAGACCCCGGGTCTAAAGACCCGGGCTACAGCAATCGCACTGGCTACCGAGATCTGCTGTAGCGGGGGTTTTTGCGAGACTGCGCAACAGGCTTCACTTTGAGGAGCAAACGGGCGTTCTGCCCGGATCGAGATGAAGATCGGGATCACATGTTATCCAACCTATGGCGGCTCGGGCGTGGTCGCTACGGAACTTGGTGTGGAGCTTGCCGCGCGCGGCCACGACGTCCACTTCATCAGCTACGCCCCTCCCATCCGATTGACGGACGCTAACGACCGAATTCAATTCCATGAAGTGGAGATTTCGAGTTATCCATTGTTCGATCACGCCCCTTACGCTCTCTCCCTGGCCGTGAAAATGATGCAGGTGGCCGAAACAGAAAGCCTCGATTTGCTGCACGTCCATTACGCCATTCCCCATTCCGTCAGCGCCCTGCTGGCGCGCATGATGGCGGCCCCGAAGCCGTTGCCCTTCATCACCACGCTGCACGGCACCGACATTACCCTGGTCGGAAACGACCGGAGTTTTCTTCCGATCACCAAATTTTCGATCGAACAATCCGACGGCGTCACGGCCATCTCGCATTATCTGAAGCAGCGCACGGTCGAGGAATTCGACATCAAGCGCCCCATCGAAGTGATCCCCAATTTTGTGAACTGCGACCTGTATTGCCGCACCCCGAATCCGGCCTTGCGCGCGGAATGGGCCCCGGACGGGGAGCCCATCCTGATGCACCTGTCAAATTTCCGGCCCGTGAAGCGCCTGACCGACGTGATCGAAATGTTCGCCAAGGTACGCGAGAAAATGCGCGCCAAGCTGGTGCTCATCGGTGATGGACCCGACCGCGGCGCCGCGGAATACCTGGTCCGCAAGAAGAAGCTCGCGCGAGACGTCCACTTCCTCGGCAAGCAGGACCGCGTCTACCAGTTCCTTTCGCAGGCCGATTTATTCCTGCTTCCTTCGGACCTGGAATCGTTCGGCCTGGCGGCGCTGGAAGCCATGGCCTGCGAAGTGCCCGTGGTGGCGACGAATGTAGGCGGCTTGCCGGAAGTGGTCGAACACGGAGTCGACGGCTACCTGTTTACGCCGCGCGAAGTAGAAATTGGCGCAAGATACGCCCTGGAAATATTGTCCCAGCCGGATCGCGGGCGAGCCATGGGACAAACCGCGCGCATCAACGCCAAGAAAAAATATTGCGCCAACGATGTGATCCCGATTTACGAGGCGTACTATCGGCAGGTCATCGAAGCCGTGGCTGCCACGCACGCGTGAGGAACCTCAAACGAAAGGCACGAAAAGACGGGATGCAGTTCCCACCCTTCTTAACTGATTTCTTCCATCGAAGCGAGCATGGAAAAGCAAGAAAACGAAATTCCACTTTCGATTGTTTGCATTCGCCAAGTGTGGGAGCATCCTGGTCGTGTCCAATCGCTTCCGCGCCCTAAAACACCGCAATTTTCAGCTCTTCTTCGCCGGCCAGCTGGTCTCGCTCATCGGCACCTGGATGCAATCGACGGCGCAGCTCTGGCTCGTCTACAGGATGACGAACTCGCCGGCGCTGCTGGGCATTTTCGGATTCGCCAGCCAAATCCCAATTCTCTTCCTGGCCTCTCTGGGCGGATATGTGGGCGACCGGTACAACCGTCACCGGGGAGTAATCTGGACGCAAGCCGTGGCTTTGATCCTGGCGTTCGCTCTGGCGGCGCTGACCCTGCTCGGTGCCATCCGTGTCTGGGAAATCATTATGATTGCGTTTTTTGCTGGGATCGTGAACGCCTTCGACATTCCCATCCGCCAGGCGTTTTTGGTTCAAATGGTGGGCAAAGAAGACCTGCCCAACGCGATCGCGCTGAATTCGTCGATCTTCAACGGGGCGCGCGTTGTGGGTCCGGCCATCGCCGGCTTCGCCATCGCTTTGGTCGGCGAGGGCTGGTGTTTTTTCTTGAACGGAGTGAGTTTTCTGGCCGTGATCATTGCGCTGTTGATGATGCGGATTGAGAAGATCGAGGTCCGCGCGGGTCGAGGCTCCCCGCTGCGAAACTTCGTGCAGGGTTTCCACTTCGCGATGAGCGACCGCCCGATTCGCTCCTCGCTGCTGCTCGTCAGCTTGATGAGCATGCTCGGCCTGCAGTATTCCGTGTTTCTGCCGATCTTCGCGCGAGACATCCTTCACGGCGGGCCGGGCCGCCTGGGGTTGCTGATGAGTTTCGCCGGAGTGGGAGCGGTGATTGGCGCGCTGCACTTTGCCGCGCGGACGGACTACAAAGGCCTGGTGGAATGGATCGCCGCGACCTCCACGGCATGCGCGCTGGGACTCATCCTGTTTTCACAGTCGCACGTGTTCTGGCTGTCGGCGGCGATGCTGCTGATCGTCGGCTTTGCGGCCACCTCGCAACTGGCGGCCACCAATACCATCGTGCAGGGCCGCGTGCCCGATGAGCTGCGCAGCCGCCTCATGGCCGTATATGCCACGATGTTCATGGGCGTACAGCCGATTGGCGCCTTGTTCGCCGGCGGCGTGGCTAAGAGATTCGGCGCGCCGTACGCGCTCTCGGCATTTGGATCGATCTGCCTCGTTGGGAGCCTGTTCTTTGTGTTTCGCGTCGCCATGCGTCTGGGGGGAGCGCCCGGCTCGACGGAGCCTCAGGCGGGATTGGGACGATAGAGCCAGCTTGGTTTTACAAGGGGTTCCGCGGAAGGCGCATTCACGGCGGCAAGAATGGCGTCCACTTTGGGACGCAGCGGCGCAAGGTAACACACCGGGTCGGTCGCCGCCGCATCCCCGGTCAGAAGAAACGCCTGGCAACGGCAACCGCCGAAGTCCCGCGCGCGGCGATCGCAGCTTTTGCAGGGCTCGGGCATCCAATCTTCGCCACGGAATTTCTGAAACGCTTCCGATTTCTCCCATATCTCTCGCAGGCTGCGGTCCTTCAAATTGTCGAAGCGCAAGCCCGGAATCATCTGAGCCGCATGGCACGGAAGCGCGTCGCCCGTCGGCGTAACGAGCATCAGCTTTTGCCCCCATCCCCCCATGCACGCCTTCGGATACTTCGCATAATAATCGGGCACGACGAATTCGACCTGAATTTTGCCGCGCAGGCGCTCTTCGGCGCGCTTCAGAAGTTCGATGGAGCGATCCAGCTGCTCGCGCGTGGGAAGAAGATTTTCGCGATTGGCAAAGGCCCATCCGTAATACTGCACGTTCGCAAATTCGATCCGGTTGGCGCTGGAGGATTCGGCGAGCGCCAGCATTTCCGGAAGTTGGTCCATATTGCGGCGATGGATGACGAAGTTCAGCGTCAAGGCCACGCGCCGCCGCTTGAGCCACTCGAGGACGCGGAGTTTCAGGGCGTGCGCCTTTGTGCCGGAAAACTCATTGGCGGACTCTTCGGCGGCGCCCTGAAAACTCAATTGAATGTGATCGAGGCCCGCTTGGACGAGTTCGTCGAGCCGCGCCTCGTCCAGGGGGATCCCGGACGTGATGAGGTTGACATAGAGTCCAGCCTGGCGGGCGGTGCGGACAAGTTCCACAATATCCGGGCGGGCCAGCGGCTCTCCGCCGGTAAAATCAATCTGGAGAACCCCCGCTTCGGCGGCTTCGCGGAACACGCGCGACCACACCTCGGTGGAAAGCTCGTCCGCTCGTGACTTCAGTTCCAGGGGATTCGAGCAGTAGACGCAATGCAGCGGGCACCGGTGGGTTAGCTCGGCGATGAGGGCGAGCGGCGTGGAGGCCGCGGGTGTCATCTGGCGTCCGCGCTCCTATTGGCCTCGTCGGAAGCGAAGTCGAGCGCTCGCTGGTCGTGCAGGAGCGCGAGGTAGCCGAGGATGTCCGTTTCGACTTTCTTCGGTTCGGCCTTGGAGTAGAGTATCTGCAATTCAGAGATAATCTCCTGAACCGTGCGGCGGCCGTCGCAGCGCTCCAGGATTTCAAGACTCGGGCCGCTCAATCGCAGCGCCCGCTCGGGCATGTGCAGCACGCGCGATGGCTGCCCCTTTTCATTCAGGCGGCACCCCACGGCGAGGCACGGACGGCTAGCGAGTTCAGGCGTCATCGCGCCGGCCTTCCTGGCTGGAGCCGTTTGGGCGGAAGGCTCCGGGTGGCGGCCAACCCGGTTCGACATAGGCGAAGTAAAGGGCATCGAGCATCGCCCAGAGAATGTCACACTTGGCTCGCAGCGCGGCGTGGGCCTTGTCTTGTTCCTCGCGCGTGCGCGCGTTTTTTACAACCCAGGCGAGAGCGAAATCGGCGTCTTCGGGAGCTTGACTCAGGCGGCCGGTGAAATAGTCGAGGCCGCCGGAAAGCCAGGGATAGTGTTTCCGAAGCGCATCGATGCGCAGGGCAATGAGCTTGCCGGAAAAAAGTTCCGTAAGCGACGAGGCTACCGCTTCCGGAAACGGGCGCGTGGAAACAAATTCGACGTACGCCTGCACGGCGTAGCGCGTGGCCGGCAAGATGCCTTCGCCGCGGATGGCTTCCTCGCGCGACAGGCCCGTCGCCTCGACCAGGCGGAGCCATTTCTCGATCCCTCCCGGGTGCGCGCCGTCGCCATCGTGATCGATGATGCGTTTGCGCCAGGCACGCCGGAAATCCGGATCGTCGGTCCGCTGGAGAATGGCCGCATCCTTGATCGGAATCCGGCTCTGGTAGTAGTAGCGATTGAGGGCCCAGGCTTGCAATTGGGCGCGCGTAAGCTTGCCCTCGTGCATCAACAAGTGAAAGGGGTGCTTATGGTGATAGCGCTCTTTGCCGATGGCCTGAAAACCGGCGATGAAGTCTGATTCCGAGAGCAAGGAGTCTCTCCTGACAGAATTACACCTCGAAGCTCATCCCATCATACGCAATTTCCCAGCCTGCGTCTCGCACTTCGCGGCGTTCCGGACTTTCTTCATCCAGGATCGGATTGGTGTTGTTGATGTGAATCAGGACTCGCCGGCCGCGCTTCGCAAAGTCCCGTTGCGCGAGCAGACCGTCTGCTGCGGTGAGCGGAACGTGCCCAATTTCGGTCGCCGTCTTTGACCCGACTCCCGCGGAAATCAATTCGTTCTCGTTCCAAAATGTTCCGTCGAGGAGACACAGATCGCTCGATCGCGCCCAGTCCTTCCATCCCTCCGAACGCCCGGGAAGAGTGGGAGCATAAAATACTTGCTTACTTCCCTGCGCCAGCACGAGCCCCGTGACCGCTTCCCCCGGCGGAAGTGTGCGCCGGAGGTCGTCGCTCACGTAGTCGGGATACGCGCCACCAAGAGGCGCCATCAGGCAGCGAAGCGCGGAATCTCCACTGGAAGAATCCGCAGTCCCCAAAGAAAACCAGGTGTTGGTCGGAACGTCGCGCCAAACGGCAGGAGGCTTTGCGCGACCCAGAACGCGGAACATGTGATTGTCTTCCAGCAAGACCCGCCGGATCGACAGAGCGGAATAGATTTGCAAGGGCTGGAATTCGCGCAGATGAAGCAGTCCGATCACGGAATCGACATCGGCGCTGGTAAGGACGATGCCGGCAATAGGCGTATGACGTGGCGGATGTGCTGGATTCAGAAACGGAGCGGCGAGAATTTGAGTGCGAAGATCAGGGGAGGCATTAAGAAGAAAGCACCTCCCCTCGATAGAAGACACCACTACCTGAGCCTGTGAACGCGCTTTCAATTGACCCTCTCCTGCTCTCAGGCGAGAGCAATTAGGGCAAGCGCAATTCCACTGGGGAAAACCACCCCCGGCTGCGGAGCCGAGGACCGTAACGCGCATGCGAACTCAGGTTTAGAGTTCAGCGTTCGCGTACGAGCTAATTTCACAGCTCAAGCAAATTTCTTCGTGCTGAGGGGTTGTCCATTCCATGGTCAATGCTCCTTGAACAAGAGGAACTGAAATCCAGTCGTAAGGTTAACCCGGAAGCCTCACAAAATCAACACCGAAATTCGGGAACTATAGTATTAACTCCCTTTCTTCCGTCGGGAGTTATTCGCACGGTCCAGTTTGCCCGCCGCCGTGATTCTTGACACATGAACAAACTCAAGATTTGCCCCCGATGAGGTTCCACAAGGCTTCCCCGGTTTGGCGTGACACTCTGGACAAACCAAAGTTACGGGACTTACAGGAAGATATTCAGGAAGATTACTCTTCTTTGCCATGCGCGGCATTTTGCCACAGGATGGGTACTAAATCACAATGGGTCAGGTGGTCTGGCTCAATTTTATACCCGTTATGCACGATACTTACCTAAAGAATATCTTTGGATGGAATCTTCGCCATCGCTCGGGGATGTCAAAAAAAATGAAGTGAGGAAAAAACGCCGCGGCGGCTGTCCGTGGTCTCGGATTTCAATTTCAATGCGGCTAGGCCTTCGCACCTGGGGAAATTGCCGAATGTTCGGATGCGGTAGGCACGAGTTCCGGGATTTCGATGCGGGTGAGCGTTCCTTCGCCTTCGCGGCTGGAGATATCCATGCGGAAATCCGCGCCGTAGAGCACGCGCAGGCGTTCGTGAACGTTGCTGATGCCGATCCCGTCCTCAAACACTTGCGCCATGCGTTCCTTGGGAATTCCGACGCCGTTGTCTTCGATCGCGATGATCAGGCGGCCGTCCTGCGATTCGGTGCGGATGGTGAGTTCGCCGCCGCCGAGCTTGGCGGCGAGGCCATGCTTCAGGGCATTTTCGACAATCGGTTGCAGGAGCATGCTTGGAACGAACGCGTCCAGCGTGGATTCGTCAATCTGTTTGTGAATCACCAGAGTGTCGCGCCCGAACCGCGCGACCTCGATATCCAGATAGTCGTCGATAAAATCAAGTTCCTCCTGCAGGGGCACAAACGTCTCGTGCTTGCGCAAAAGGCGCCGCAGAATATTACTGAGTTTGATCACGACGTCCCGCGCCGTGTCCGGATCGTAGCGAATCAACGAGGAAACCGTATTGAGCGTGTTGAACAAGAAGTGGGGATTAATTTGCGCGGTCAGCGCGTCCATGCGCGCCTTCAGCAGCAACTGCTGGTGCTGTTCGAGATTCATTTCGAGGCGCGTGTTGCTCCAGATCTTCATCGGCACCGCGACGGCCATGACCGTGGACAGCAAGACCAGCGCGATCCCCCAGCTCTTGCCGCCATTCAGATAAAAAAGCCATTGCGGTTTGGTGGCGTACCCGAGCGCCTGGCGGCTCAGTTCCAGAACGACGCAGGCGCCCAGGGGAAGCATTTCCCAGGTTACTTTCTTCCCGCGAAAGAGCCGTACCAGCCAGCGAGGCGTGCTCATGAACGTGTACGGCCCAAGCCTCCAAATCTCCTCCGTGTTCGGTACCGCCTGGCGAATCAATCCCCCCACCAGCCCCGCCGCCGCGGCGACGGGCATCGAGAGCCACTCATGGTGGATAAACGCCGGCAGGCTGATGATCGATCCCCCGAGCGGGCCAACAACGCGTCCGCCAAGCAATCCGAGCAGGAACGATCCTTCGAGCATCAGGTCCGCGGCGCGATAGGGTTGCCCCAAAATTCGCAGGAACACGCCGAACAAGAGGGGCGGCGTAACGAAAAGCATCAGCTTCAATTTTTGGTCGGAATCGCGGAGTTCGGTGAAGAGCACCTTGCGGAAGGTGGCCGAGCGCGCCAGCCACGCGCAGATCGATGCCGCCGCCCCGACGTGGAGCAGCAGCGTGAGCAGCAAATCTCCGCCAAATGTAAGAGTCTTCATGACCCGGCCCGCAGCGGCTACGTTAGCCAATCACCGTGCCGATGTAAAGCGCCGCTTGCGCCCATCGCCTGATATAATACGGCCCCTTCATGCCGCGCAAAACACGATTACGAGCACGCGCCTCGCGCAAAGGGGCCAAGGACGGCATCCGAATCGTTGCACGCGCTAAGTTGCCAACGCGTTTCGGTCCCTTTGAAATTCTGGGCATCGAGGAAAAAAACGCGCGGGAAAGCGCCGTCGCGCTCGTCCACGGGCGAATCCGCGGACAAACGCCGCTGGTGCGCATCCACTCGCAGTGCCTCACTGGAGACGTCCTCGCCTCCGAACGCTGTGATTGCCGCGCGCAGCTCGAACTTTCCCTGCGCCGCATCGCCGCCGCGCCTTCCGGCATCCTGCTGTATTTGCCGCAGGAGGGACGCGGCATTGGCCTCATGAACAAGCTGCGCGCCTACGAATTGCAGGACCGCGGCATGGACACGGTGGAGGCCAACGAGGAGCTTGGCTTCGCCGCCGATTCTCGAGATTATGGATTTTCCGCCGCGGCATTGCTTCTGCTGGGCGTGCGTCGCGTGCGACTGCTTTCCAATAATCCAGATAAAGTGCAGCAGCTGGAAAGCTCGGGCATTCGTGTTGTAGAGCGGGTGCCGTGCCGGCCTCGCACGTCGCGCACTTCTCGAGCGTATATGGAGACCAAGAGGACGAAACTCGGTCACCTTCTGGATCGTTTGTAATCTGACTGCCACCTTTAAGGAGGACCTGCATGCCGTCCGTCGTCCACTCCGGCTCTACTTTTCATAATGCGACCCCCGCGAAACTCTACGAACTCTTCATGAATTCGGCCAAACACACGGCCGCCACCGGCATGCCCGCCAAGATCAGCCCCAAAGTCGGCGGGAAATGGTCCGCCTTCGGCGGGATGATACTTGGAAAAAATCTCGTGCTGATTCCGAATCGGATGATCGTGCAAACGTGGCGCTCCTCGGAATGGAAGAAGGCGGATCCCGATTCCATCCTCATCGTCACCTTTGAAAAGTCCGCCAGTGGCGGCGCCCAAGTGGAGCTGGCCCACGTTGGCGTCCCGGAATACGATCAAAATGGCGTCACGCAGGGCTGGGTGAAATTTTACTGGGAGCCATGGAAGGCGTATCTCGCCTCTCGCAAGCGGTAGTCCGAGAAAGTCCAAAGATGCAACACGCAATCACGAAGGACGCAAATATACTCGGTGGTGAACCAGTTTTTCGCGGGACTCGGGTTCCGTTCAAGATCTTAATCGAATATTTAGAGAGTGGCGAGACCTTGGACCAATTCCTGGAACAGTATCCAAGCGTAAGCCGCGAACTTGCCATAGCAGCTATTGAAGCAGCGCGTTCGAGCCTTATCTCCCAGCTCGAAAAAAAGTAGGGTTAATCAATCAATTCCAGCCTGTCGAGATCCTGTCCAGTCCAACGGGCTTGCATTTCGATGATGCTTTTGAGCGTGCCGAGGCGGAACGTATCGGAGGAATGGTGGAACGACAGGGTAACGCGGCGGCCATCGGCATGACGGTAGTGCCGATGACTACCCTTTTGCCTTTGCAGTTGAAAGCCATCGGCGAGTAGTGCTGCGGCTAACTGGCGGGCAGTAACAGAACGAAGCTTTGAATAATCCACCGTCATACCGTAACGGCGACGACTGGTTGATCGATTTCAGTGATGCGTGGCGGCAGAGACTCACCGTCTTCGAGTAAGGCCTCAATCACCATCTGTGCAACTTCGTGGATGTTTCTCAATGCCTCTTCTTTCGTGTTCCCCCATGTAGCCGCGCCTTTGGCCTCCAGTTCGGGAATAAAGGCCCGCCAGACGTCCTCGTCCTGTTCCAAGACAACGCGAAAAACGTAGGACTTCACTTTTTCCTCCATTGATCTAGAATGGCGGCTACAAACTACACACTATCACTCTGAAAAGTAGCGTCAAGCGAACTGCGGTGCAGCACGTTGCTGCATGACGGCGATTGGCTGCGTGCGGTCGGGAAGCACCTTTCTACCCTCCGCCGACAAGGTGAACGATCTCGTAACGGTCCCCTGGCTGCACGGCGGTTGCGATCCACTGCGATCGCGGAAGAATCTCCAGGTTGCGCTCGATAGCAACCCGGTCGGCAGGCAGGTTCAGGTGTAAGAGAAGAGCGGAAACGCCCAGCCCATCAGGCACTTCGCGCGCTTCACCATTCACTACAATCTGGATTCCGGTATTCATTACGAGACCGGGGCCGGAGTCTTCTCGCGGGGCTTCGACTTCAGCCGGAATCGCAATTCCCCGTAGCGGGAGCCGTCCGTGGCGCGCACCACGAGGGACGAACCTTCCGTCACATTCGCCGGCATGGGAAACTTCAGCGTCGCGCAGCCCTTGGTGTCCGTGCGCATCTCCGCGCACGGGATGCGTTGTCTTTCATGTTCGAGACATGCCTCCACGTCGGCGCCGCCCACTCGCTTTTGCGAGTTCTTTTCCCACAATTCGATTTCAAGGATCACATTCCCCGCCACGAGCCAGCTTTTCGGATTCAGCAGGCGCACATCGAAACCGCCGTGGGTATCCGCATCCTCCGCAACCGGAGGCGCTTTCTCTGTGCCGTGAATCGCGAGGGTTCCGGCCTCAAGTTCGGCGATCACATCGCGATGTTGCTGCGCCAGGCGCTCGTGCAGCTTTTGCGCCAGAGCCCCCCCTTCCATTCCGCGGGCAAACTTCTCGTAGCTGCTGCTGCGCTTGTAAACCACCCGGCCCGCCAGATACACAACCGTATCGAGGAAGGGATGTGAAGGGCCGCGGTCCTCCGTTTGCACGTGATACAGAGCATCTCCGAGGCGAACATTCGAGTTGAAGCCGAAGTTCATAGGACCGCCAGCCTTTCCCGTTTACGAATGGTGACACACTCATTTCTTATGTGTAACTGGTTCAAAGAAAATACCGATATATCTTAGTGGTGCATTTGACCGCTTGGCGCATCATCGCTATTATAGCTTGTGCTCCGATGACAGGAAACGACCTCCAAGCCTACGCGCCGCTTCTTTTACACCTCATCCTGGCGATGGCGCTTTCGGGCATTCTCCTTACGCTTTCCTCGGTCGTGGGCTGGCGGCGCCCTTCCAAGGTGAAATCGCAAGCCTATGAATGCGGCATCACGCCGACGGGCGATGCCCGGGAGCCGTTTTCCGTAAAGTACTATTTGGTTGGGATCATATTTATTTTGTTCGACGTGGAAGCCATCTTCCTGTATCCATGGGCCTTTATCTTCAGGTCGTTGCGGTGGTTTGGGTTTGTGGAAATGCTCCTCTACATCGGGATCCTGCTGGTGGGTTACTTCTATCTCTGGAAGAAAGGGGCGCTCGACTGGAATCGCCCAGCCGCACGCCGGGACCGGACTTCGTGACGGAGATAACTGACCTCGAGCAAAACCCCATCATCGCGAAAATCCGCGGCTGGCGGCCCGAAGCCGTCGCGGGATTGATTTCCTTTCGCGGCGAGCTGACAGTGGTCGTCTATCGCGAGCATTTGCTGGCCCTCGCGGAATTCATGATTTCCGACGCCGAACTCGCATTTACCTACCTCTCCGATGTGACCGGCGTGGACCGATTTCCCATCGAACCCCGCTTCGAGCTGAATTATCATCTGCTCTCGCTCTCCCGGCGCGAAACGATCCGCCTGCGGGTCCGCTTGCCGGGCGAAAATCCCGTCATCGAGTCGGTCGTGCCCGTTTGGCCGACGGCAAATTGGCATGAGCGCGAGATTTTCGACCTCTTCGGCATTCGGTTTGAAGGGCACCCCAATCTGCGGCGCATGCTGCTGCCCGACGATTGGGAAGGCTATCCCCTTCGCAAGGATTATCCCGTGGAGGGCCCTCGCTGATTTCTGATTCGGAGACGAGCGAACCTGCGTTATGACCACCGTTCAAACCGCCACCGGCCCCGAACAAACCATGGTCCTCAACATGGGCCCGCAGCATCCGTCCACGCACGGCGTCCTGCGCATCCTCCTGGAACTGGACGGAGAAAATATTATCAAGGCGGACGTGGATATCGGATATTTGCACACCGGAATCGAAAAAACCGCCGAGGCGCTGACCTATTCGCAGGCCATCACCATTACCGACCGCATGGATTATCTCGCGCCGCTGTCGAACAATCTGGTTTACTGCCTGGCGGTCGAGAAATTGCTCGGCCTCGAAGTCCCCAAGCGCGCGCAATACATCCGCGTGCTGCTGACCGAACTCACGCGCATCGGCTCGCATCTGGTCTGGCTGGGCACGCACGCGATCGACCTGGGCGCGATGTCGGTATTCCTCTACTGCTTCCGCGAGCGCGAGGAAATTCTCAAAATTTTTGAACTGGTCAGCGGCCAGCGGATGATGACCAGCTATTTCCGCATCGGCGGGCTCGCGCTCGATCCGCCGGTCGGCTGGACCGATCACGTCCAGAAAATTGTACAGACTTTCCCTTCCCGCTTCGATGAGTACGAGGAATTGCTGACCAAGAACCGGATCTGGATCGGGCGCACGCAGGGCGTGGGCGTGCTGAATGCGAAGGATGCGATCGCGATGGGTGTTTCCGGCCCGTCGCTGCGCGGCTCCGGCGTGGATTACGACGTCCGAAAATATTTTCCCTACTCGAGTTACGACGAATTCGATTTTCAGGTGCCCGTGCGCAGCGAAGGCGACTGCTACGCGCGCTACCTGTGCCGCGTCGCGGAAATGCGCGAGAGCCTGAAGATCGTTCGCCAGGCCCTCAAAAAAATTCCCCCCGAAGGCCCCGTTAAAGCCGATGCGCCCGGGATCGTCCCGCCGCAGCGCGAAAAAATGAAAACGGAAATGGAAGCGCTGATTTACCACTTCAAAATTTTTACGGAAGGATTCGCGCCGCCGCCCGGCGAAGTCTACCAGCGCATCGAATCGCCCCGCGGCGAGTTGGGCTGTTTCCTCGCAAGCGACGGTTCGCCAAAGCCCTATCGCATGAGAATACGCGCGCCCTCGTTCGTGAATCTGCAAGCGCTGCAGAAGATGGTGGAGGGCCACCTGGTGGCCGACGCGATTGCCAGCATCGGGACCCTGGATATTGTTCTCGGGGAGATTGACCGCTGATGAATTTGCCCCCGCAACTGGACACGAAATTCCAAACGCTCGAAAGCCGCTACCCGGTGAAGCGTTCGGCGCTGATCCCCATGCTGCTCTATGCGCAGGATCAGTTCGGCTACGTCAGCGATGAAATGATCGGGGAAATCGCCGCCCGGCTCGGACTGAACGCCCTGCAGGTGACCGAAACGATGGCGTATTATTCGATGCTTCGCCGCCAGCGCGCCGGAAAATTCCACGTGCAGGTCTGCACCAATGTGTCCTGCATGCTTCGCGGCGGCAACAAGCTCTACGAGTTTGTTCAGAAAAAGCTGGAGATCGGCCACAAGGAAACCACCGCGGACGGCGTCTTTTCCCTCGAAG